>CAMWVF010000108.1 GCA_947177545.1 uncultured Clostridia bacterium
AAGGGTCAAGAGGCGTAACGAAAAGCGTACGGTTGCCTGTGAAAATAACCATGCCAGGCTTTGAACCTGCGGGCTTTTTCACAAGCTTTACCGGGACGTAATCCACGGGGACTTGTGAGGAATTTTTCGCCTTGCTGTGGAAAGCCGCAATCCTTGCCGCATACACTATAGTCTCGTCGGGGACGGCTTTCCCCTCGGCTCTGATTATAACGTGAGAACCTGTTATATCCTTGGTGTGAAGCCATATATCGGTTTTGTCCGCAAGCTTTGTTGTCAGCATATCGTTCTGCTTGTTGTTCCTGCCTATCAAAATCGTAAATCCCTCTGGAGACTTAAATTCCAGCGGCGGGTGAGCCTTTGGAGGCTTGCCTTTAAGCTTAGAGGAACGTATATATCCCTGTTCCGCAAGCTCCAGCCGCAATTCGTTTACCTCGTCCTCACCCTTTGCGCGGGTCAAAGCGTCAAACACACTGTCGATATAGGAAAGTTCCTCCTCGCCCTTGGCAATCTGCTCGGTGAGTATTTTTTCGGCAGTGTCAGCTTTGCGATACTCGGCATAATAATGCTGCATATTCTGCGACGGTGTAAGTCTTTTGTCCAGCTTTATCTCAATTTGCGGGCAAGTCTCGTCGTAAAAATTTTCAACGACAACGCTGCCCATGCCCTTTTCAACACGATACAAATTTGCGGAAATCAAGTCGCCGTAAAGTTTAAGTCTGTCACGTTCCGCGGAGACTTTAAGCTCCTCACGCTGATTGGCAAGACGTCTTGCAATCCTCTCGGAGGTGCTTTGCAAAAGCCTGTACATATCCTGTGAACGCTGCTTCATGCGCGCAACGCTGTCCCGCTCGGTGTAGAAATAATCCAGAAGCTCGCAGGCAGAGTCGAATTCTTTTGTGTCCATAAGTCCGCCGTACTGAAGTATCGGCATGAACGAAAAGTCCTTTAACATACCGTCCTTGTCCTTTACCACGGTATAGGTGCATTTGCCCTCG
This sequence comes from uncultured Clostridia bacterium, assembly GCA_947177545.1. Classification (GTDB taxonomy): domain Bacteria; phylum Bacillota; class Clostridia; order Oscillospirales; family Ruminococcaceae; genus RGIG8773. Next base: position 996 of record CAMWVF010000108.1, read on the forward strand.
CTGCACTCGCGGGCGGTCTGCTGTACCGCAAAAGTCAGACGTTCCAGAAGCTCGCCGTGCAGGTCGCTTTTTACAGCATCACTGCCCTGTGAGGCATAGTATACCCATTCTCTTGCGGCAACAGGCGAAATTCCCTCAAAAATTTTTATTAAAGTTTTGGACAAGTCTGCTTCTGGCAGCGACTCGGCAGCCTTTACAATATCCTCTGCCGTACAGCTTCGGAAATCCAGGCGGTCGTCCCTCGGAGGGCAGGAATAGGTCATGTTCGGCAAAACCATTCTTTCTCGGGACATTTCCGCGTCCACACGCTTTATGCTGTCGATTATTTTACCATCGGCGTTGATTATAACAAGGTTAGAGCATCGTCCCATAATTTCCGCAGCAATGGTAACTTTGACCATGTCGCCAAGCTCGTTCATTGCCTCAAAATCAAAATACAGAATACGCTCCAGACCGTCCTGCCGAATATCGAGAAGCCTGCCGTTGCCCAAATGCTTGCGCATGAGCATACAGAACATAGGAGGTACTTTAGGGTTCTCAATTGCTGCCTTTGTGATATTTACCCGCGCTGACCCTGCTGCCGCTGAAAAAAGCAGCTTTTCATTCCCACCACGTGTACGGAAGGTTATAACTATCTCCTCTCTCGATGGCTGGCTTATCTTATCGACCCTGCCACCGATAAGGATTCCCAGTTCTCTTTTAACGTTATTAAGAAATGCGCCGTCCAACGCCATAATTAGTCCTCCTTTAAAACATTAACACGCAAAGTCAATTTAAACGGTTCATAGTCAGAATTTCTTGTAATTTCCGCGGACACCTCAAATTCCTGCTCGTCTATTTCCTCGGTGAATGAATTTTCAATACTACGTCCGCCATTGTATGTAACGTACTCGCCTATCTCAAAGGAAATCTCCTCAAATATCTTTTTCAGTTTTTTTCGTATGGCAAGGTCTATTTTTACATCGTCCGCAAGGTTCATTTCATCAAGAACCGCAAGAATGTCAACGCTGCGGATATCCTCGGTCTCGACGACTTTTTCGTCGCTGAAACGCTCGTCCGCCTCGATAAAGAAGTCGTAAGGTTCTATAAAGGGCGCTTCCTCCTCGTCATCATCATTGCTTTTTCTGTTAAAAAAGTCTTTCAGCATATGCTTGTCCTCCTTTTCAAAAATAATATATACGGCAGTAAAGCCTATCCACATATTAACAGTATTTAACAGCCAACTAAAAATTACAGTTATAATATTGCTTGAATTACCAAAAACAGCATTATAATCTTCAAGTGTACCCGAATACGAATTATTTATCGGCATTAAAAACAAATAAACCGCACTAAGCGCAATTATTATAATATCTGAGACAAGAAAAATGTAAAAATATTTGCCGCCGAGCCTGAAAGAGCCTGTTACAATATCACTTAACCGATTTTCGGGATTTTTTGCGTACACATAAGGAGCAGGCTGAAGAAGTATACATATTCCCGCCGTTATTATTAACATCAGTATAACGGCTATCGTTCCCCCTCCGCCTAAAGAGAGCGACTCTATAAACGTGTAAAAAACTAACAGAATGATTATAAAAATCATATCAATATATCTGACAGCAACTGACTTAAAAAGCTTCACGGGACTGCGGTAAAACTTAAAAATATACGAAATACGCGTCTTTTTGCCGCTAACACGGCAAAATAAAAAGTCATACAGTCCGATATAAAAAGGAGACACCATAATAATTGTAATTAACGAAAAAACAATGCTGTAGACATTGATAGGCTTGATAAACATTTGAAATCTGATTGAAAAAGGCATATTCGTCTGCATAAAACGCTCCGCAAAATCACTTATTTTTGACAGAATTACCAATGCCGCAGAAGCGATAAATATCGGCAAAAAAGCCTTTGTGAATGATTTTTTTATTTTCTCCATAACAATTCTCCTTTATCATAATCAATTGTCGGTTTCATCTTCGTTGGTGTCATTTTCGGCAGGCGTATTTTGAGTATAGGCATAATCCATATTGTACGGTTCGCCCCCCTTTTCCTTGGACTTATCCACAGCCTTTTTCACAATTTTTATAGTAAGACCTTTAAGTTCGCCTCCAATCACTGCCGCGAAAATTGTTACGCATATCCAATTTATTACCGTATTTGGAATAAAATCAAAATAACTCCACATATTTTCGGGAACTATTTTGTCATAGATCCAACCCAAAGCGTTATTGAAAAGTACGATCAGAATAGCAAAAATACTACAGCAAAGAGACTTTACGTAAATACTTTCTATACTGTCGTCGGGATTTGAAGCATATGAATAAGTCCAAAAATACAATGAAACCACAGCTACAATTCCAACCAAGGCAAACGCTGCCGCAAACATGATGAGAAGCAAAAAGGTAAAAATAGATGTACTGCTTGGGTCTAAAAGCGTTGCTGTATTCGCCAATGTCATAGAAATTTTATACACTGCGTTTGAAATAATTACAGCAGACACAGAAAGCAGGATGCGTTTGGGACTGCGGTAAAAATAGAAGATCCTGCCAAAACTTGTTTTCTCATTTTTCAGTCTTGCAAAGCAAAGACTGTATACACCACATAAAAATGGCATTTCAATCAAATAAGTTACAAGATTTATCCCCATATTCCAAAGATTGCGGACGTCAAAATTTGCTTTTAAATATTGAGAAGCTGTTACTATCTCACCACGTTTGGGGAGCGCGCCGTCAAGATAGATATATAACGGTATTTTTGCACACTCAAAAGCCGCGATAATAACATTTGCAATAAGCAAAATAAGAAAAGTTTTTGTGAACGATTTTTTGATTTTCTCCACAACAATTCTCCTTTATCATAATTTTTTGTATGTAAGCATTTCAAACCCTATTTCAGTTGTAAGGCTTTCAATCTTAACAAGCCGCTGTTGATTTTCCTCCGAGGTTTTGTAAAAATACGGGGTCATGGAAAAGAGAGATATTATGTCCTCATTGCAGGATATGTCTATGTTTCCGCATATTGTGTCCCGCTTTATAAGCTCGAAACCGGACAGGTCAAAACTCTTTACATCATTTTGGTACGGCTCGTCGTATACGGCACATTTCAACTGCCACAAATGCCGCTCCGATGGTATGACCATTATCATTGTGACTTCCCTTTTTAGGACACGCTGAAATTCTTCTCCGCAGTAGGGTGCGAAAAGCGTTGTTAAAATATCACAGCTTTCCGTTTCGATTGGCAGGCGAAAGACGCTCGCCACCGCAAACAATGCCGATTTTGTACGCCTTGCGGCATATTCGGCGGCACACTTGGATATGTCTATACCAACAATTTCCGAGGCAATTCCCGAAACCGCTTCCCCTATCTTCTCGGTATAGTAGCCCTCCCCGCAGCCTGCGTCAAGTATTTTGCACCCCGCAAAAGCATGCTCCTTGACGCTGTTCTGCAAGGTCTTGGCGAGAATTTCATAGTACCCCTTATCCAGAAAAGACTTCCTTGCCTGCACCATAAGCTTGTTATCCCCAGGGAGCTTGGTTTTCATTTGATTGGACAGCAAAAGATTTACATATCCGCTTTTCGCCTTATCGTAGCAATGGTGGTTCGGACAGATAAATGACCTGCCCTCGTCGGTAAGTTTTTCTCCGCATTTCGGACAGCGCAGCATAATAAACATGGCGATACTCCTTACATGATGTAGTCAACAGGGTCTTTGTCGGACTTAGCTTGGACAAGCTCCACTCCCGATAAAAGTTCCCTGAAACGTTTTATAAGGTATGGGATTACAATATCCTCGGTATGGAAATGTCCGCAGTCGTAAAGAGCAATACCCGAGTTTCGGGCGGTTATCCATTGGTCATGTTTAACGTCCCCCGTAATATATGCGTCCACACCCTGTTTAATGGTGAGTGGTAGATTTCCTCCCGCACCGCCCGAACAGAAAGCAATTTTTTTGACCGTCCTGCCGCTGTTTGTATAGCGGACAACTTTATTGCCAAAAATATCCTTTAGAAGAATACCCAGCTTATCGGGCATTATCTCGTTCCCAACAGAGCAGACCCAGCCGTAACCCCGTCCGTCGTGGTGTATGGGTTCAAGGACGGCTTGTTTTTTCAGCTTCAGAGCAGGATTCAGCATATCGAAAATAATGTCGTTTATGCCGCCGTCCGCCATATCAAGGGGCGAATGAAAACAAATGCAGGCTATGCCGTGCTTTAAGGCAAGACAGGCGGGGTTGCTGTCGTCAAGGGTGTACAGCGGGTGGAAAATTACGGGGTGGTGCGCAACTATCACCTCAGCGCCTATTTCTATAGCCT
>CAMWVF010000109.1 GCA_947177545.1 uncultured Clostridia bacterium
CCCTTAACCCCCGTAACCTTTTTGGTACGGGTTTTGATTTTCTGCCTTTTTCTTCTTAATACTACCGCTCCTTTTTTCTTTTTAATAATATAGTGTTCGGAAAACGGATTTGGTTTGCAAAAAAAAAAAAAATTTATTATAAATTTTATCACACGCATGGAGAAATGTCAATATTCCGCCGCCGCTGAAAATTAAATTTTATTATACTGCATTGACAATTTGATAAAATCATGGTATAATTACCCTGCGAGTAAGCTATGCGGTTGAACGCGGCTGTCCCTACGGACAGCAAAAAGCGTTAGGAAAGTCCGAGCATCACAGAGCAGGGTAGCTGCTAACAGCAGCCGAGGGCGACCTTAGGGCAAGTGCAACAGAGATATACCGCCGCAATTTTGCGGTAAGGGTGGAAAGGCGGGGTAAGAGCCCACCGGAGCAGCGGAGACGCTGCTGCCATGTAAACCCTACCCGATGCAACGTCTAATTGGAGCAATGCGTTATTGTCTGCTCGGCAGGCGTATTGTTATGACGGCTGGAGCGTTTCGGCGACGATTCGCCAAGATAGATTTCCGCACACGACAAAACTCGGCTTATCGGCTTAGTCGCTTAGAGGATAGAGAATATAAGATAGAAGATAGAATTGCATGATATAAATTAATGGCATTTTATTTTCTGTATTTTATTCTCTATCCTCTAAATTTTATGTATTATGGTGCAAAAATTTTAGTAAAACTGTTGAAAAATGATTTTTTATGTGGTATAATTTACTTTGAACGAAATTTTATCCGGATTGCGGGGCGGTCAATATGAAGAAATATTTCAGCGAATATATCGCGGCAATGCTGCTGGCGCTGGAGGACGAAAACTCCGACTTTGAAAAATTGAAGCGTGAAATGCTTGTGAAAATACAGTTTATGCAGCACGAAAGACTTATACATTTTCTGGTGACAATACTGTTTGCTCTGCTTATGTTTATGAGCCTTATCGGTTTTTTTATTTCGGAAAATCTCGGTATGCTTGCGGCGGCGGTGGTTATGCTGATACTGCTTGTGCCGTATATAGCACACTATTATTTCTTAGAAAACGGCGTTCAGAAGCTTTACTGTATTTACGATAAAGTCTGTGAAAAGCTTGACCGTTAGAACGTTACACATTAAATCCTCTCGGCGCAGTATGCCGAAAAGCTCTGCGCCTTGCCTGTACCCATAGGAGGCACTTATGAAAATTACACCTGAAATAGTTCGGGAAGTCATTGAAAATAAAGACATTTTTGTTGAATTCCAGCCTATCTATTCTCTGAATACCAAAAAAATAATCGGGCTTGAAGCCCTTTCAAGAGGAGATTACAAGGGAGAAGTGGTCTCGCCGTATTTCCTGTTCAGCTATGCGGAAAAGAACGGGAACGTTTTGTCTGTTGACAGGCTCTGCCGTGAAAAGGCAATGAAAGCGTTTACCGCCGAAAAGTCGGAAGCTATGCTGTTTATCAACTTTGAGACTTCGGTGCTGAACAGTATTGCTCCCGGCAACGGCGATATAATGAATACTGCTATTGAGAACCACATTTCCCCTGAAAATATTGTTATCGAGCTTAACGAATCCCACGTAAAGGACAGCTACGACCTTATGATGTTCGTGAATTACTACCGCTCAAAGGGGTTTCTTATCGCTTTGGACAACGTCAACGCAGGGCTTGAAACAATGAACAGAGTAATGCTGGTCAATCCGGACATAATAAAGATAGACAGGGCTATTGTCAGCAATATCGAGTCCAACTCCTACAATCAGGAGGTTTTCAAGTCTATCATCAACACCGCCAAGCAAATAGGTGCAATGACCATTGCGGAAAGCGTTGAGACCGTTGACGAGGTAATAACCTGTATGCTTATGGGCGTGGACTATTTCCAAGGGTTTTATTTCTCCCGACCAGAGCAGTTTAACTACATATTCTCAAACGAGGCGAGGCTGAAGCTGGAGGACGCGGCGTTAAAGCTTAACCTCAGCATAAAGAAAAATCCCACGGCTGTGAACGTACAGATAGAAACATACAAGCGTATCATATACGACATTGTGAGCAATCTTGTCAACGTTGACCCCAAGGACTACGACAAGGCTCTGCACAATTATGTTTCCGCACACCGCGAGATAGAGTGCGCTTTCCTGATAGACGAAAAGGGCTTCCAGATAACCGAGACGATCATGACCGAGGACACGGAGATACTCCCGGGATATCAGCCCGCCATACGCGGCGTAAACCATGACATAAAAAATTACTACTATGCGGTCAAGGAGCAGATCGAAGACCCATTCATTTCGGGCTGGTACATATCGAGTGCGACGGGCAAAAACTGCAAGACTATCTCGTCCCACTTCTATGATAAAAACAACAGGCTTATTGTTGCTTGTGTGGACTTAAAGCGGCGTTAGTCGGGCGAATTGTCCGATTGTAGGGGCGGATTCCATATCCGCCCCTACGCGCTTGACAAGCTTTGAATTTAATGATATAATGTACCTATTATTTTTTTACCGAAATTTATAGAAAATTAAGGAGTAATGTCATGTCTACAAAAACAAAATCAAGCTTTTCGGGCAGGATAGGCTTTGTCCTTGCCGCAGCAGGCTCTGCTGTTGGTATGGGCAACCTCTGGCGTTTCCCATACCTTGCCGCAAAATACGGCGGAGGAATCTTTCTGCTGGTGTATATCATTCTTGCCGTGACCTTCGGCTTTGCGCTGATGATAACAGAGGTCGCAATAGGCAGAAAAACAGGGAAAAGTCCCCTCCACGCCTATGAGGATATCCACCCGAAATTCAAATTTTTAGGCGTTGCCGCGTCGGCCGTTCCTATAATTATTTTCCCCTACTACTGCGTAATAGGCGGCTGGGTAATGAAATACTTGCAGATATACCTGACGGGGCAAGCCAACGCCGCAGCAAGCGACGAATACTTCGGCGGATTTATCGGCAAAACGGGGGAACCTATCATATTTCTCGTTATTTTCCTTGTACTGACTTCCCTTGTTGTAATGTTCGGCGTTGAAAAGGGCATCGAGCGGGTCAGCAAGATAATGATGCCCCTGCTCGTGGTGCTGGCTATAGGCATTTCAATATACAGCCTTACTCTGGACGGCGCGATAGACGGTCTTATTTACTACGTAAAACCGAATTTTTCAGAGTTCTCCATAAAGACCGTTATTGCGGCAATGGGTCAGCTTTTCTATTCAATGTCCCTTGCAATGGGCATTATGATAACCTACGGCTCGTATATGCGCAAGGAGGACAGCCTTGAAAGCTCCGTGAGAAACATTGAGCTTTTCGACACTGGTATAGCTTTCCTTGCGGGAATGATGATAATTCCCTCTGTATTTGTTTTCTCCGGCGGAAGCAGCGAGACCTTACAGCAAGGTCCCACCCTTATGTTTGTAATGCTCCCCAAGGTTTTCGATTCAATGCCGGGCAGTAACATCTTCGGACTGGTTTTCTTTGTGCTGGTTCTGTTTGCAGCACTGACCTCGGCAATATCCCTTATGGAGACTATCGTCTCTATCTTCATGGAGAAATTCCATGCAAAGCGGGTTCCCGTCAGCATAGGGGTAATGCTTGGCGCATTCCTGCTTGCCCTGCCCTCGACATTAGGCTACGGCGTGTGGTCGGAGGTGACTGTCTTCGGATATCAGATACTGGATTTCTTCGATTTTATCAGCAACAATATCGCAATGCCAATAGTTGCGCTTATTACGGCAATACTCATAGGTTACGCCGTAAAGCCCCAAACAGTCATCGAAGAGGTGGAGCTGAACGGCAAATTCAAGTCCGAAAAGCTTTATGTTTTCATGATAAAATTTGTCGTACCGATATGCATGGCGGTAATTCTCATTTCGTCACTTTTCGGTGTAGTGTAGCGGGGAACGCACGAGGCGCTTTTCTGCCACAAGTTGGTATGCTGTGTACTCTTACTTGTTAATCCCCTATCAAGGGGTTCAGAACCGTTTTTAAATTTATATATGAAAAACCCTTACCAAAAGGCTTACATGGGCAACAATACTTACGTATCGTTCCTGCTTAATCGGTAAGGGTTTTATTTTATTTGTTCAGTACAAATTAATGCTTAAATTTAATTTCAGGCATTGAACCAGAGTTAAAGCCGTCGTCCTTGCTGCGCTTGCTGAAAAAGATGTCGGGATCGATGGGGTCGTCGAGGAATTTCGGTTCAGCCTCAGCCTTTGCAGCCTTTTTGTTCTTCCGCCTTTTCTTGTCCTCGTCCTCGTCAAACTGTACGGCAAAGGGATTGTGGACTTCCTCCTTCTTCTTGTTGTAGCGCGCCATCATCTTTTCCTTTGCGGCACGGTTGCTTTCGATCTCGGCGTTTATTTCCTCCTGGAGCTTCTTTATGTCAATATTGTTCTTACTTTCGCGCTTAACAGGCTCGATAGCCTCAGGCTCAACGAACTTTATATCAAGCTCCGCCTCGACATCATAGTCAATGTCATTAGTGAACTCAAATGCTTCAAGACCGTCGCTCTCTGTCTCCTGATCGTCAGAATCATACGCTTCAACAACAATACCGCCGTCTTCGTCTGTTGGCATTTCAAAGCCCTGTTCCGCTGCGGTATTGTAACCGTCATTCTGAGTACTTTCCTGCTCTGCAGCAAGCTCCTTAGCCTTTTGAGCAGCTTCTCTCTCTGCGTCCTCCTTAGCCTTTGCAAGAGCCTGAACAGCATTCAAAGCGCGGCTGCTTACGGCAGGCTTGCTGTCTCCGATAAAATCGTAGCTGTCCAGATCAAGCTCGTCGGAGGCAGTCTGCGCCACAGGAGCAGGCTGTGGAGCGGGAGCAGGTACACTTACTGTACTTGCCGTGTTTACCGCTGTGCCAAAATCCAAATCACCTAAATCAATATCCATCGAGGGAGTAGGTTCGGGTCTCGGTATCGGTGCAGGAGATGGAGCAAGTTCGGGTTTTGAAACAGGCGCAGGCTTTGGTACAGGAGCAGACTCCGGAACGCTTGGAGCAGGAATTTCCGCCGCAGGTTCTTCCGCCTTTGGAGCTTCCTCCACTGTAGCGCGTCTTCTTTTTGCAAACAGCTCCATATAGCTGTTGGTTTTCTTTGGAGGTTCGGGTTTAACTTCGACCGCAGGCTCGGGCTTGGGTTCTGCCGCGGAAGCTGGTTTAGCTTCAACCACAGGCTCGGACTTGGGTTCTGCCGCAGGAGCGGATTTAGCTTCAACCACAGGATCGGGCTTGTCTTGTGCCCGGTGCAGCTTGTAATCTACAACGACGGGCGGGGGCGGGG
>CAMWVF010000110.1 GCA_947177545.1 uncultured Clostridia bacterium
CGATAACTACCTGACAATCATCGCCAAAAGTCTTTCGTGCAAAAGCTTTAGCGATTCTGTGGGCGAGTTCGGGAGAAACGTTGTCCTGCGGGTCAAAGGATTGAATATAGTGAATAGCCTTAACGCTGCCCTTGCCCTCGACAGGCAAGGGGGCGTTAAATTTTTCTCCCGAAAAATGCTCGAAAACTGTTTTCATAGACAAGTATGCGTCCTTAGCATTTGTAAGACAGTTTAGGGACGTGGTGTACAATAAATTTTCGGTTTTGTCGGGATTTAAAATATATGCTAAACTTTTGTTGACGGTAGTTCGTATAGAAATTGATTTAACGTACGGCAACATACATTACCAAAAACCTATAGCAGTCAAATAACCGTACAAGAGTCGATAATAATCGCAAACTCCTGATACATATTCGGCTTTTGCATATGATATTTCACGCGAAATCCGAATGGAACGCAATTCAAATAGTATTCCAAAATACGCTCGTCTTTGCTTTCGTAAACAACGATATTTTTCACAAGGTCGCGGTAAAGCGCCGTGTTGTCAATATCCAGCCCGCCCGTTTCGCGTACGGCTCGTATATATTCGCGGATTTTATCAAGCTGCTTTTTGTGCGCCGCACTCGTATTTTGTCCGGTTGAAATTCTCTCGGTAAGCTGCGATATTTGTTCGTCGTAATACAAATTTTGTTCCGCCAAATCTTCTTTGGAAATTAATCCGTCAAGTACCAAATCAATTGCATTCCGCTTTTTCTGCTTTAAGCTTTCTATTTGTTCCTGCAGCTTTTTCACATTGGCTTTAGGCTCGCTTTTTTGAATAATTTTGATTTCTTCAAGAAGCTGTTCCTCAATTTCTACGCGTGAAATTTGTATTTGCCGCAGAATGTATTTTGCTCCCGCAGTAAGCGCAGGCTCGTTTGTGGTTTTGTTGTCGCAGCCTTTTACATTGCCGTTCGCGTCCGTCACGGGAACCTTTCCGTAGAACGCACGATTGCAGCAGCGCAGTTTTCGGTGTTGGTCTTTTCTGCCGCCCGAAAGGTTGAACGGCTTGCCGCATTTTCCGCAAATCACCTTGCTGCTGTACCAATACGTTCCCGAATATTTTCGCCCGTCGCAGCAGATGTCGCGCCGCCTTTTTATCTCCTTATTAACGGCTTCAAATACTTCCTTCGGAACTATCGGCTCGTGGTGATCCTCGACCGTTATCAAAGGAATATCGGGATTATCACCCCTGTTTTTTACTTGGTTATGCTCCAAAAAATCAGGCGTATAATACTTCCATTGCGTTAGGTCGCCCGCGTATTTTTCGTTTTTCAGCATTAGTAAAATCGTCGGCGCGCTCCATAAACGACCGTTTAAGGTTGTGATTTTTTCGGCGTTCAATTCCTGAGCAATTTTTGTCGTACCCTTGTTTTCATAAAGATACATATGAAAAATACGCTTTACTACCTCAGCTTCCTCGGGAACAATTTCAAGCTTTCCGTCAACAGTTTTGTAACCGTAAATGCGTCCGCTTCCAAATACAACGCCGTTTTCCATACGCCTGCGAACGCCCCATTTTACACGTTCGGAAATCTTGCGGCTTTCCTCCTGTGCCAGACTTGCCATAATTGTCAAGCGTAATTCTGAGTCTTTATCGCGTGTGTCTATACCGTCGTTCATAAATAAAATATTGACGCCCAGAGACTTTAATTTACGGGTGTATGACAAAGTGTCAATGGTATTTCTCGCAAAACGGGAAACCTCTTTTGTGAGAATTAAATTGATTTTTCCAATTTCACAATCCGCAATCATACGGTTGAACCCATCGCGTTTTTTGGTAGACGTACCCGTAATTCCCTCGTCATAATAAACTTCGATTAAAGTGTACTCATCGTGATTGCTTATGTACTCGGTGAAATATTTAATTTGCGCCGAAAGGGAGTGCAATTGGTCTTCCATATCCGTTGAAACGCGGCAGTACGCCGCAACTTTAATTTTATTATTCATAGTCCTCCTTCCCCCGTTAGTCGGGGATAAATATCCCCCTGCATATATTATTTTACACTTTACCACATAAAATTGCAAGCGGCAATATGTACAAATTTGCACCTGAATTTCGGTCATATATGCAGGGGAAAAAGTATTACGCTGCCGATGTAACGGTCTTATCCTGCATTGCAATTAACAATTCCAACTGCTCCGCAGTAATAAGTCCCTGTTTGTAAAATTCTTTGTAGTAACCGATTTTCATAGCTTTTATAAAATTATTCTTGCAATTTTGGGGTATTTCAATAGCGTCATTTCCATTTGTCAGATTTACATTTTTTCTGTTCAATAAGTACCTCCTGCATTTACGCATTTTCAGTTTTTACATTTTCGCTTTCAAAAATATTTTCCTCGGAATTTTCATTTTGAGAAATCACGACGGGCGGGTTATCCCGCAGAAAACGCTTCTCCTTTGCCTCGGTAATAAAATTTTGCACTTCGTCAATAGCAAAAAGGAAATCAAGCATTTCCTTAAATTCCTCGGGAGAAATATCATCTCCGAAATATTTGTACACAAGTCCTCCGACGCAGCAAAGGTTATGTGTACGCTTTTTCTTTCCTCCTCGGCAATTTGATTTTGAATTTTTTTGCGTTTATCCTCTAGTCTTTTAAGTTCCTCTTCTGTCGATTTTGCACGTTCATTTAGACGTGCAAGGCTCTCTTTCATTTTGATAACATCATTTTTCTTTGGCATAAACACCATTCCTTTCTTTTTATATTTCACACTCATACGAGCGGGATTACCTTACGGATAACGGAATATTCGGGCGGCATTAGCAGCCTCGTTCTCATTGCAAAACTGCCGAAATCGTTACGTGTAACTTTATTATGTCATGTGCAAAGCCGCCCAAATATCCCGTAGGGCGCACTTATACAAACTCTTGAGAGTTTGTTGTGCGCAAGGGGAAGTTTCCCCTTGACCCCTCTAATGGCTTTCTGACGCAAACACAAAATACGCATAGCGACTTAACGCGAGTGATGTTTTTTCACTGACTTATTTAGATTATTCGCGTTGAAAATATCACTCACTTTTTCTTTATCTCGATTAGCAAAAAATATAACTTGCTTACCATCATTTTTTGTTTTTATCGTATGTAAAATATCTGACCTGCTAAGTGCTGAAATAAAGTTTTCTGCATTTGAAATCTTATCAACTTCAATGCCAAAAGTTTCGGAAAGAGGACAATCTAATTCTGTTTCAATAATTTCTTTTTTTACATTACGCTTTTCCGAATTTAATTTTAATAATTCCTGATTTAGCATTTTAATTTCCGCATTAGTATTTTCAAGAATTACTTTTCTGTTAAAGCTCCCCTTGTCGGTACGATAACCTTTTTTCTCAATAGCACACGCCGCTGCTCCGAGATGTTTTTGCGGGATTTTATCAATTCCTTGTGCCGCATAGCTTCTATGGTCGATACGCTCTTTAGAAACAAAATACAGCTTATGATTACACCAATCCGCCCATAATTTCCGCCATTTAAGAAGCAGGGACTTATCATTCCAAGAACGCTCTTTTTTAGTAAATCCATTCTCATCAACCTTGCGGGTAGTCAGCAAAATATGGACGTGAGGATTACCGTCCCCCTTATCGTGAATTGCAAAATCGGCACACATTCCACGACTAATAAAGCATTGCTGACAGAATTTCCGTACCAAATCAATTTGCTCGGAGCGGGATATTTCCACAGGTAAAGCCGCGTCAATATGCCTTGCTGTCTGACTGTTTTTCCTTGTTTCGGACTTTTCCACGGCGTTCCACAAAATAGAGCGTTTTTTTAAATGCGGCGGAGCATTATCGGGCAACAAGATTTCCTTATGTACAATTTCACGCTTTCGGTGATAGTCGTGAATTGTTCCGTCGTACTCATTTTTGATTTTCTCACCAGAAATGTATGCCGCCTTTGCGACCGCGCTTGCGCCTTTTCCTCGGCTTACAATTTTGATGTTGAAATGATAAATGGCTATATGAACATCTCCTTTCACAATTCAGTATATACTTTTTTTAAAATATGCAACAGGCTTAAAACAGGACTAAAACAGGCTCTATTTTTTTGTAATTTATATGTTTCCTCACAAGTAAGGACTTTTTTAACCCGTTTTCCCAGAATTTAATAAAAAATTAACATTCAAAAATACGAATTTGTACGATTGAATAGCTCAATACGACCGTAATTGTCTAATATTACCTGTTTACTCGTCGGTAAACGGTAGCAAAACGGCGGTGAACGGTATTGAAAAATAATTATTTGTATGTTACAATAAAAATATATTTGCGTAAACGAGGGTGAAAAAATGAATTACAAAATTGCCGTCTGCGATGATGAAAATATTGTGATTGACGATATAATCGAAAAGCTTCAGAGCAGGCGAAACGAATATGAAATAGTTCGGTACAATTCGGGGAACGAGTTATTGACCGCCGCTCTTGATTTTAATATTTTATTCCTTGATATTGAAATGCGCGGGTTAAGCGGTATGGAAACAGCTTTCAAGCTGCGTGAAATGAATTACGACGGAATTATAATTTTTCTTACAAGTCATGTTGAGTTTATGCCCGACGCTTTTAAAGTAAAGGCTTTCAGATTTTTGAACAAGCCTATTGATATTGAAAAATTCAACGAAGCTTTTTCCGCCGCCGAAAAAGAAATTCTTGATACAAAGCATATTTTGGTATACGAAAAGGGAAAGTCCTTTTACTTAAAGCTTACCGATATTGTGTATCTTGAAGCATACGGCGATGGTACGTATATTTATGATAAAAACAAGCGCGTTTACGATACCGACAAGCCGCTTAAATACTGGAAAGAACAAATAGGCTCGGAGCATTTTTATCAGATAAGCAAATCGAATATAGTTTCTCTTTTGTACATAGCCGATTATTCAAAAGACGGTACCATAACGGTAAAGCCTTATTCAAAAGAGCTTGCTTTGTCAAGGCGTAATGCTACAGCCTTTAAAGCCGTATTTTTTGATTTTATCAAGAAAAATGCAAGGGCAATGTGAGGTGACGATAATGTTAAAAACTATGGTATATGGTTTGTTTGAATTCTTTATTGAGTTTATTAAGCTGTTTCCTTTAATGCATATAGTTTTGCAATTTAAAATTAAATCTTTTAAACAAATATTGATATATTTTTCGGCGGCAGTAATAATAACTTTTACGTTGAGTTTGTCGCCTGTGAATGACATTATGCCTGTGAGATTGCTATTGCTTAATGTAAAACTATCAGATTTTGTACCGCTCACTGTAT
>CAMWVF010000111.1 GCA_947177545.1 uncultured Clostridia bacterium
CCTGTATACTCCATTTCTGCGGGACTTGACTATCCCGGCATAGGTCCCGAACACGCAATGCTGCACCAAAAGGGGCGTGCGGAATATCTCCCCATAACCGACGAAGAGGCAGTTTGCGCATTTGAGTACCTTTCAAAAACCGAGGGAATTATCCCCGCTATTGAGTCTGCGCACGCTGTTGCTGCGGCTTTGAAGATCGCTCCGAAAATGGAAAAAGACCAAATCATGGTAATAAATCTTTCCGGCAGAGGCGACAAGGACGTGTACTCAATCGCAAGGTACAGAGGAAAAGAAATCGAAAATTCGTAAAGATAGGAGAGCATTATGAACAGGATAGAAACAGCTCTTACGGAGCTTAAAAATAAAGGCGAAAAGGCGCTTATTACCTTTATCACGGCGGGCGACCCCGACCTGGACACCACGGAAAAGCTTGTGCTTGAAATGTTTGACAATGGTTCGGACATTGTTGAAATCGGCGTACCATTTTCCGATCCCGTTGCGGAGGGCAAGACAATTCAGCTTGCAAGCCTCCGCTCTCTCGAACACGGAACTAATCTCACGCAGATTTTCGGCATGGTGGAAAGCCTCCGTAAAAAAACAGAAAAACCCCTTATACTTATGATGTATGTCAACACTATTTTCCGTTTTGGGACGGAGCGTTTCTTTACGCTTTGCCGTGAAAAAGGCATTGACGGAGTTATCGTCCCCGACCTTCCCTTTGAGGTGCGAGATGAGTTACAGCCCTATGCGGATAACAACGGTATAATTTCCATAAGCCTTGTTGCACCCACGTCCCACCAGCGTATTGCGGACATTGCAAACGAGGCTAAGGGATTTTTGTACAGCGTGTCCTCCACGGGCGTTACGGGAACGAGGAGCAAGTTTACCACGGACTTTGACGAATTTTTCGGCGAGATAAAAAGGAACTGCAAAGTCCCCGCAATGGTAGGCTTCGGAATTTCCGACCCTGAGCAGGCGAAAAAGATGAGCGGCTACTGCGACGGAGTGATCGTTGGAAGCGCGGTAGTGAAAATCGTTGCAGAATACGGAAAAGAGTCCGTACCAAAGGTCGGAGAATTTGTGAAGTCACTAAAAAAAGCAATTACAGAATAATTGAACCTATAGTTTGGTTATCAGAATTACAGTATAGATATTAAAAACCCTTAGTTTGCAAATCAAACTAAGGGTTTATTTATTATTTGAGTAACGCTTACATATTTATCAAGCTTTGATTATGCTTGCTCCCTTCAAGAAGCTTGGTAATAACAATATTCATGCACTCTTTGTCAAAGGACAGGTCATAAAGCGTCTCGGAATGCTCCACCGCAACAAGGGGACGCAGGGGCTGGTCAGGATAATTTTTCAAAACATACGCCACCTCGTCGTTGGAAAGCTGTACCTTAGATCCTGCTGGGAAAGGCGCAACCTTTCTCAAAAACGCCTTGACGACGGTCTCGTCAAAGTGAGTACTCATACCGCCCATAACAAACTCAATCGCCTCATTTGGCGGGTTGGGAATGCGGTAAGGACGGTTCGAGGTGAGAGCGTCGTAAACGTCCGCAACGGCGAGTATACGCGCATATGGGTGTATCTGGGCTCCCCTGAGGTGATTGGGGTAGCCCGAGCCGTCCAGCTTTTCGTGGTGCGCCACAATGCCGTTAAAAATATTGTCGTTGACAAGATTTCTCTCCTTAAAATGGTTGGCGGCGTGGACTGGGTGCATTTTAACGATATCAAATTCCTCTTTTGTAAGCCTGTCAGGCTTTGTAATAATTTCAATTGGAACGGCAACCTTGCCGATGTCGTGCAAAAGCCCTGCAAGACCAAGTTCCTTAAGCATTGAATTCTTAAAACCAAGCTCCATGCCGATAGCGATAGACATTATGGCAACGCTGAGACTATGGTGGAACGTATAGTCGTCGTACATTTTTATATCGGCGATATTTACAAGAATATCCTTGTTTAAGGAAAGCCCGTCTATCAGCGACTGTGTAGTGCCGTCGATAGCCTCAATGTCGCTTTTCTGAACTCCCCTGCTGCTGTCGATAAAATTATCTGCAAGATTGTGAATATTGGTTATAGCTTCCCTGCGTATTTCCTGATTTATGGAGGAAATTACCCTTACCTCGCTTCTGATAGTATCTATGTACGCCCCGTCAAGCTTTGCAGAGTTCATCTGCGTTATTTGAACGTCGGTAATTTTCTGTCCTCTTGTTAAAGTAACTGCCGAGGTTGACGCAGGTGTGTAAAAATGAATATCTCTTGCAAGACACATTCCCGGGAGAAGCTCCTCGGTATTTACAAATACCAAATCAATCACTCCTGTTTAAGTGAAGTACCGCGCTAAAGCATCTGCACCACACTTTTGTTTTTGCATAAAATTTTATAATTAAATAATTTTACGCACCGTCAATAACCAGACTGTCAGTATAAATATAAAACTACCAGTTCTTGCGGTGCATAAAATACCTCATACAATTGATACAAGGGATAAATGCGGGCAAATACGCAGATATCCCTTGCCGTTTTCATATCGAGAGCAATAGCCGCATTTATGTCATAATAAAAATCAAAGCGGCATATTATGTACAGACCAAAGACAAGTTATTTCTTGAGCTGTGTAATGCAGTCGGCACATACATACTTATCCTTGAATTCGATGATGTTCTCATCACTGCCGCAGAATGCGCAAGCCTGCTTGTATTTCTTAAGGATTATCTTGTCGTCCTCGACATAAATTTCAAGAGCGTCCTTTTCGCCGATGCCGAGACCACGTCTGAGTTCGATAGGAAGAACTATTCTTCCGAGTTCGTCGATTTTTCTTGTAATGCCTGTAGCTTTCATAGAAAAGCCTCCTTTTAACTTTTATTTTAACATATTATAACACCTTTTGTATATAAATGTCAAAAAACATTGTGTGAATAATAATTGCCAATTTATTAATATTTTTCGACAATTATTTCCAAGTTAAAAATTCCCATAAAATACAAAAATATGAAAGAAGAATTTAAGCATGATGAATAAAATTTTTGCGGCAATGCTTATTTTGTCGGTGATATGCGGTGCGGCAACCGGGCGGATACAGGATGTATGCAATGCGGCTCTAAACTCCTGCGTAGAGGCTGTGGAGCTGTTCCTTTACCTTTTAGGCGGAATGTGTATGTGGGGCGGACTTATGCGTATTGCCGAAAAGGCCAAAATTACCGATATGCTGTCCGGGCTTTTCAAGCCCTTTCTGAAGCACATTTTCAAGGGTCTGGATCTTAACGGCAAGGCTTTCCATGCCATATGTATGAACATTACCGCAAATCTTCTGGGACTTGGCAACGCAGCCACTCCCCTGGGTCTGGAAGCCATGCGCCGTCTCGAACAGGAGGAGCAGCCAGGTGATACCACCAGCAGGAACATGATAATGTTTATCGTCCTGAACACCGCCTCCATAACCCTTATCCCCACCACGGCGGCTTCTCTGAGGATAAAGCACGGTTCCACTGCGCCCATGGAGATACTGCCATGCGTGCTGATAACATCGGCGTGTGCCCTTGCGGCTGGACTTATATCTGCGGCGGCGCTGGACGGCATTCATTTTGGAAAGAGGCGTGACAAATGAGCGATTTTGTAATACCTGTTTTTATTGCCCTGATAATGGTTATTGGGCTTGCCAAGCGGGTGGACGTGTTCGGCGAGTTCACCGACGGGGCAAAGGAAAATCTTAAGTCGGCATTTGATGTACTGCCCGCGCTCATTGCGCTTATGACAGCAATAGGTATGTTCAAAGCATCGGGGGGACTTGAAATAATTTCCTCGGCAATAGCTCCCCTGACCGAATTTTTGGGATTCCCGAGGGAGTGCATACCCCTCGCCCTGATTCGTCCCGTGTCGGGCAGCGGCGCGCTGGCGGTGTTCGAATCCATATTAACGGAGGTCTCCCCCGACAGCTTTGCGGGACGAGTCGCAAGCGTAGTGATAGGATCCACGGAGACTACTTTTTACACGATAGCGGTCTACTACGGCATAACAAAGGTGAAAAAAACGAAGCACGCGATAGCCTCCTCTCTCACAGCCGACCTTACGGGATTTATTTTAAGCGCGCTGACGGTGAGGCTTATACTATATTAAATGCACACAAAAAGTGATTTAATAAATAATTATATGTGCAAAATGACGAATATTCAATATTTGCTTGACAATTGACGCAAGTTTTGGTATAATAATTAAGCGTTGTAAACACGGCGTTTAGTTGAGCCATTAGCTCAGTTGGCAGAGCATTTGACTTTTAATCAAAGGGTCTGGGGTTCAAATCCCCAATGGCTCACCAGAACAAAACCCCGCAAATCCTTTTGTAGACTGGATTTGCGGGGTTTATATTTTTTGTAATTTTCGGAATATTTTGTAATTATTTCACATTTGACGAATAAATCAATAAAAACACATCAAAAATAACCGTGTTCTTAATCTATCAGTTAACCCCCAGCTTTAACCGCAAATTATCAGTGATAACAGCAATAAACTCGGAATTTGTAGGCTTACCCTTGTAAACTCTTATGTTGTAGTTGAAAATGCTGTTTAAAGTATCAACATCTCCCCTGTTCCATGCACTCTCAATTGCGTGTCGAATTGCTCTTTCTACTCTCGATGGAGAAGTGTTAAACGCTTCGGCAACTGTTGGATAAAGAATTTTTGTTATATTTTCCAGCATTTCGGGGTCGTTTATCGAGATAACTATCGCCTTTCTTAGGTAATGATAACCCTTTATGTGCGCCGGTATGCCTATCTGATGTATAACATCTGTAACAAGAATTTCCAGATTAACATTTTTGTTTTGACCGATTTCCGACCATTCATGGCTTCTCTCTGATATGAATAAATTTTCTGTTGACATAAAAACCTCCAGTTTTTGTTTCTTTATATATTTGCTGTAAACAGCATTGAAACCGTTGTAAGATCACATTTTAACCGTCTGACTGTAAACTTCCTCCACCTTCAATTCCGAAAGCTTGCCCACATCAATATCACATTTGCTGCATAGTTTAAGTACTGTGCTTAACTTAGGGTCTGACTTTCCTCTCTCAATATTGCTTATGCACCTGTCGCTTATATCGCATAGTTCCGCAAGATATTCACGGCTTAACCGCTTGTTTTCCCTGTGCCGCCGCAACAGCAAACCAAATAATTCTACAGAATAATACATAAATCTACCTCGCTTATCATTATTTTACTTGATAGATGAACATATAAACAGGAATTTCAGTTCACGCATATTA
>CAMWVF010000112.1 GCA_947177545.1 uncultured Clostridia bacterium
TTGCAATACTTGGCATAAACGGTCTTTACGATGATATCGTAGACCAAGCGAGAGCGGCTGACAGAATTTCCCGCGTCGCTCCCCAGCTTCCCTACATAAACACTGTTTTTCTCGGACTGGCGATTGCGTTTATTGCGATTTCCGTGATAAACTTCCTGCTTGTTCCTAAGGAGGAAAAGGGCGAAATATTTGACATGGAACCAAGGTTCAAGCTTTTCCTTATGATGCTTCCCGCTATCGCTTTGGC
The DNA here is from genome assembly GCA_947177545.1 of uncultured Clostridia bacterium. Lineage (GTDB taxonomy): Bacteria > Bacillota > Clostridia > Oscillospirales > Ruminococcaceae > RGIG8773. Next base: position 248 of record CAMWVF010000112.1, read on the forward strand.
GTTTGTATTCAGCTATCTGCCACTGTACGGCTGGCGGTACGCTTTCTTTGACTACAACTCCGGCGAGACGCTTACTATGGAAAAATTTGTTGGCTTTAAGTGGTTCACGCAGCTTTTCCAAAATGCGGCGACAAGAAAAGATATGGTGACAGTGCTTAAAAACACCCTCGGAATGAGCGGACTGGGTATTCTCACAAGCTGGATACCTATGGCTTTCGCCATCTTCCTTTCGGAGATAAAGAACCAGCATTTCCGCCGCTTTGTTCAGACCTTTACAACTATCCCCAACTTTATAAGCTGGGTTCTTGTGTACGCTATCGCTATTGCGCTTTTCTCAACGGACGGCTTTATCAACACCATGATAAACAGTATGTCCGACGCAAATGTTACCACAAACTATCTTATGTCAAATTCCCACTCCTGGCTGAAAATGCTTGCATGGGGAACATGGAAGGGCGTGGGCTGGAGCGCTATCATTTACATAGCTTCCATTTCGGGTATCGATCAGGGTCTTTACGAGGCTGCAACGGTTGACGGCGCAGGCAGGTTCGCAAAGATGTGGCACATCACAGTCCCCGAGCTTATCCCCACATACTGCGTGCTTCTGCTGATGTCAATTGCAAACATTCTTTCAAACGGTATGGAGCAGTACATGGTATTCTCAAACCCTATGAACAGAGAGTCTCTTCAGGTGCTTGACCTTTACGTTTATAACCTTGGTATCGACAAGGGTCTTATCCCGCTTTCAACTGTTATAGGAATGGTAAAATCTGTAGTAAGCGTTACGCTTCTTTTTGCCGCAAACGGCGTTTCAAAGGCTGTCCGCGGCGAGAGCATAGTTTAAGGAGGTGCAGGTATGGATAACGGAATCAATCTCGGCGGCAGCAGGAAAAAATCCGCAGACGAAATATCGGACACTACCTCTCATATCAAGCTCAAACCCGGTGACATTGTGTTCTCGATAATAAACTACGCATTTTTTGTGATATTCACATTAAGCTGTATTTTCCCGTTCTATTATATTTTTATCAACACAATTTCCAGTAACGAGCTTGTTACAAGGGGAGCTATCACTCTTCTCCCAAAGGGACTGACTATCTCAAACTACATTCAAATGGGCAAGGTAAACGACCTTTGGAACTCCGTTCTTGTTACATTTATAAGAACCTTCCTCGGCACAGCTTTAATGGTATTTGCTTCTGCGCTGGCAGGCTATCTTGTTACCAAAAAGGAAATGTGGCACAGGCAGTTCTGGTATCGTTTCCTTGTAATCACGATGTACTTCAACGCCGGACTTATCCCGTGGTACCTGAATATGGCTATGCTGGGTCTTACGGACACCTTTGCGGCGTACATTATCCCCGGCATAATCTCCCCGTATAATATCATTCTGGTAAAGACCTATGTTGAGTCTATCCCCGGAGAGATAGAGGAGAGCGCATATATGGACGGCGCAGGCTACTGGACGATATTCCGCAAGATAATATGGCCCTTGAGTAAGCCCATACTTGCCACTATCGCCATTTTCGGAGCGGTGGGACACTGGAACTCTTTCCAGGATTCCCTTATACTTAACGCCAACGCTCCGCAGCTTTACACCCTCCAGCACAGACTTTACATTTTCCTTAATCAGAACTCCAATCTCGGTGCGGTTGTAAACGGCGGCGACGTCGGCAATCTTGCCAGTCAGATGAACACAAAGATAATTCAATACACTATTTCCATGATAACCATTATACCTATTCTTTGCGTATACCCGTTCATGCAGAAATACTTTGAAAAGGGTCTTATGCTGGGTGCAGTCAAGGGATAGCGGCGAATGTCCCCCGCGGTTAGATGTTAAGGTTTTTAACTTGCCTAAGCCCCCAAGGGCGAGGTACAAACGGTAATTTTGTTACCTTAATTATTGTAACATATATTTTTTGCAGGGTATTGCAAATTTCCGACAAAATAAAATTTTTAAAATTTAATGGAAAGGAACGGTTTTATCTATGAAAATCAAAAGACTTATTGCCGGACTTACCTCGCTGGTAATGCTCGGTTCTCTGGCAGGCTGCGGAGCTAAAACTCCCGACGAGCTTGTGGACGACAGCGGAAACAACGGCGGCAATGCTGCTGTTACTACGGACAACGGCGGAGACGATGAAGACGGCGGCGACACAGACGCCACAACAGCAGGAGGAGATACCGCAGATGTTGGAGACGCTCAGGGCGCGGGCGCGACTGCTGAGGACTTTGCGGAGCTTTACGGCACAAACGGGGCGCCCATTCAGCTTAACGTTTACAGTCAGCTTGCAAACTATTCGGGCAAGCTCACGGGCTGGTTCGCAGAGGTAATGAAGCGTGAATTCAACGTTGAGATGACCATTATCCCTGATACCGAGGGTATGTTCGACACTCGTATGGAGTCGGGCAATCTTGGCGACCTTGTTATTTTCGGTACAAACGGCGACGACTATCAGCGCGCAGCCAAGGAGGGTATGCTCTTTGACTGGAACGACGACAACGTGCTTACAGATTACGGTCCCTATGTCAAGGCTCATATGCCTTACGCTCTTGAAAACAACGCTAATCTTAATGAATCCGTAGGAGCGGAGCGCGCCGTTTATGGCTTCGGTCACAACGTTGCCGAAAGCACAGATGACCACGAGGCGTTCTTCTATACAATGGACCTCCGCTGGGATCTTTATAAGGAACTGGGTTATCCCTCAATAAACAACATGGACGATCTTTTCGACGTTTTTGTTGAGATGAAGAAAATTCAGCCCAAGGACGAAAACGGCAACGAGAGCTATGCTATCTCCATGTGGCCCGACTGGGACGGAAACATGGTAATGTACGTAAAGGCTTTCGCGACCTGCTACTGGGGTTATGACGAAATGGGCTTTGGTCTTTACGATGTTGAGACAGGCGAGTACTATGATGCGTTGGAGGCTGACAGCCCTTATCAGAAGAGCTTGAAGTTCTTTAACAAGCTTTATCAGGCGGGACTTATCGACCCCAACTCCATGACCCAGACCTACAACGAAATGAGTGAAAAGGTTCAGGCGGGCGGCGTATTCTACTCTATCTTTGACTATGCAGGCTCACAGCTTTACAACAGCGAAGAGCATCTCCAGTCAGGCAAGGGTATGTATCCTCTTATCCCTGCCGACGCTACGCCTCTTTGCTACGGCATGAACGTATTGGGCAGCAACAGAATCTGGACTATCGGCGCAAACACCGAGTACCCCGAGCTTTGCATGGCTATCATCAACTACCTCTCCACTCCCGAGGGCTACATGACCTATTGGTGGGGACCCAAGGATCTTTGCTGGTACTATGACGAGGACGGTCTTACCCACTTCACTGAGCTGGGCGAGCTTGCTTACAAGGATAGAAAGGGTACTATAATGCCTGACGAGTGGGGCGGCGGAAGCTTTAACGACGGTACATTCCAGGCTAACAACACCACATGGTCTAAGGACGCTCCCAACCCCGATTCAAACGGTGAAACATACAACTGTGAGAACTGGGCAAGTCGTTTGGTGGACACTAAGTTTGAGATATTCCAGGACTGGAGAGACTACAGCGGTCAGATGACGATGCAGATGTACATGGACAGCGTACCCCATAAGGTATCTTTGGGTACTTCCTACACCGAGTCCAAGAAATCCGACGATCTGAAGATCATCTGGGAACAGGTGGCTAAGTGTATCGTAAGTGACTCATGGAAAGCAATATACGCTTCCAGCGATGAGGAATTCGATCAGATCGTTGAGGGCATGGTACAGAAGTGCAAGGACTATGATCCTGACGGCGTTTGCCTTGCATGGTGCGAGGGCGAAGCGGCTATAAGACACGCTCTTGAGGAAGAGGCTCGCAGGTAATTGCGGGGACAAATTCTCTAAAGGAATAACAAAAATAGGATTTAAGTTTCTGCGCTCTCCGTAATGGAGAGCGCAGATTTTTTTACATTTTTAATTGGTGATTATGATAAGATAATTTACCTCTTTTTTATCGGCATAAGCAGGTCAAGCTGACCGTCAACGCCGTTTTCAGGCCAGCCCATATGTGAGCTGTAGACCCAGTTAAGGTGCTCTTCAAGGCAGCCGCCCATTATCTCAAAACCCAACTCCTCGTTGTAATTAAGGTCGTACTCGGTACTCTCCTTGACCCAGCTTTCAAGCTCGCCCCAGCGGTAGAAATCGGGGAATTTGATAGTGAGGGCGGCGAAAAGTCTGCCGTCAAAATGCTTTTTTGTAAGAGGCGGGGGTACTTCCATATCCTCGGGAATGGTCGCCCATACCTCGTAGCCGTGCTCGTCGTTGGGGAGTCTGCCGGGGTTTTGGTGGTTAAAACCGAAATATCTCGAATCGGGCTTTATCTCGTAAAGCTTTTTCTCGCGGATAAATTTGTCCATTTCGTCACCAACGGTCGCCTCGGGTTCTTTGCCGATAACATGGTTTGAAGCCACGGTAAAGGGCGGCAGCATTACGATACGCACAGGGAGCTGCTTTATAAGGGACTCATTTGCATTATTCAAATCATTCATAGCTGAATGTTCCTCCTTTAAGGTATTTCTTGAAATGGAGAGCGTCTCGGAAAGCTCTATAAGCTGCTTGTCCTCCAGCAGGTGAAAATCCGCTTTAAGACGGTTTTCTTCAAGTCTTTCGGCGAAGCCCTTTATTATGCCTCGGATAACATCCAGAGCGTTTATTTCCTCGTCCAGCTCGGAAATGCTCCTGCGGAGAATTTCAAGGGTGGCGGTGTACTTGCTGTCGTCGAGAATGACGGAAATATCCTTTAAAGAGATACGGAGCTTCCGCAGTATGACAATTTGCTGTAGGCGCCGGACAGTTTTTTCGTCGTAGGTGCGGTAGGCGTAGTCCTCCTTGTAGGTCGGGGCGATCAATCCCATTTTTTCGTAATGTCTTAACATTCTCGGCGTTACGCCGAAGCTTTTGGATACCTGGCTTATTGTAAGATTTTCCATTGCGTTATCTCCTTTCCTTAACTATTATAAAGTATGAC
>CAMWVF010000113.1 GCA_947177545.1 uncultured Clostridia bacterium
TTAAAGCCTCGGTAATATTTATTGGCAGACTGCACCCTATAAACCCTTTCAGAGACTGTATCGGCAGGGTCATATCTCCGCAGCCGAAACGAATTATTCCCACAAGTAAACCGCTTCCGTAAATTAAAATACCACCTAAAACTGACACGAAAAAAATTACCGCAGCCTTAATAAGAGCAAGTTTTACCCGACCGTTTTTCAGCGGCTTTATAAGTCCGAAAATTCCCGTTTCCCGTTCCTTTAGTGTCAGTACCATTACCGCCGCAAGTATCGGAAAAATCAGCAAAATATCGCATACGGGATTGTCCGCCGCAAGCAAAATTCCCTCCGACCGAAAGCCTTGCGGAACTACTTCGGAAACCTTTTCGTATGCAGGCGGAGTTTTTACCGCATTTTTATATGTGAAACTATTTTTGTCTGCAAAAATCGAGACCGAAGTAACATTGTCCGCCGCTGTTTTAATACTTTCAAGATAACTTTTGTAGTTCATCAGACTTTTAAAATACTCTTGCTGACCGTATAAAAACTGCATACGGATAAAGCTGTCGTAATCAAAATTTTCGGCAGTACGGAACTCGTGTATCTCATCTTCGATATAGCCGCAAATTCCCTCGGTATTCATATTTTCCGTTTTGGAATAAAAGGCTTTGTACTCGTCGTCGCTTACGCCTGCGGGGTCTGCCGCAAACGAGGAATACACGCATAAGACCAAAGCCGCGGCAAGTCCGAATAAAAACAGTCGGGATGTGAAAAGCTTGTAAAGTTCATTTTTAAACATTTTCATTCGTCATCACCGTAATATTCCATATACAGATTTTCAAGATTTTTTCCATCGGAATTCACCTTGCTCACAAGCTCGCCGACTGTGCCGCTGTCGATAATTTCGCCGTCCTTTATGAAAATAATTTTATCCGCGATAGTCTCGATATCCGAAACTATGTGGGTGGAGATTATAATTATTTTTTCCTTTGCAAGACTACTTACAAGCCGCCTTATTATTACTCTTTGCTTCGGGTCAAGACCTGCTGTGGGTTCGTCAAGAATTATCAATTTGGGGTCGCCGAGAAGCGCCTGTGCAATCAAAGTCCGCTGCTTCATTCCTCCCGAAAAGCCGCCGATTTTTTTGTCGGCGCAGTCGGAAAGCTCCACCAATTTCAATACGCGTGACACTTCGCCGTCTATGTCTTTCGGGAAAATCCCTTTCAAAGCCGCAATGTACCCCACAAATCTTGCCGCGGTAAAGGTTGGATATAGCTCCTGCTGCTGTGGCATAAAGCCTATAACACTTCGGAAATCGCTGCCCATTTTTGCGGTATCGCCGCCGTTCCACAAAATCTTCCCACCCTTGTCGCAGTCAAGATTTTGAGTAACAATATTCATCAGCGTAGACTTCCCCGCGCCGTTGGGACCCAAAATGCCGCAAATCCCGTCCTCAAAAGTAATGCTGACATTATTTAACGCACACTTTTTAGAGTAATGCTTTGAAATATTTTCAAGGCAAAGCGTGTTCATACTATCTCCTCCACGATATACTCCGACTCTCTGACGGAAATGTACATATCGGTAATATCCTCAATGTTACTCATAGGCTTTTTCAAAATAAATCTTTCGTTAAGATAATGAACAGGCTCGTAAAAAAAACTTTCTGACGCATATTCGGGATTTATTTTATACACCTTGCCTGTTTTTATATCCGCACAAATTTTTCCGTCGCTTGAGATAACATAGCCGTTCAGAATATACAGCAGACCAGTTTCCGCCTTAAAATTATCAATAAAAATATCATAGCCGTTCTCGGGCTTAAGACAAATTCCGTTCTCGGTCGTATATATATAATACCCCTCGCCTATATATAATGGCTCGGGCAGGTCGTTTTCCGAAACGTTTTTATCCGCGATATTGAGACAATAATGCTTAAGCGTATATAAACTCATTACATCATCGGTTCCAATATCAATTGAATCCCAGTCAATTTTATTTTCACTTACGGAAGTGTGATAATAAATTTTGCCGTTCCATATCCCGTAAACCCAATCACCCGAAGAATATCCTTTGTATATCTCCACCATATTTTCAAATTCGCCGCTTTCAAAGTCATAGCTGCACAAATATCCTACAGTATAATTGGTGCTGCTGCCGTATTCGTCAAATTCAACATCCTCGGCGGTAAAATAAATAGTTGAACCGTCAACTATTATTCTGTCGCCTACAGAGATACTTAATCCGTCAATTTTATATATTTCCTTCCTGTTAGTTCCGTCGGGGTCGGCTTTATTAATATGTGTAACAAACTGATATTCACGTTCGTCATTCATATAAATATCGTATGTAAAATAATAAATGTTTCCGCCGTACAAAATGGGATGATGTTCCATTCCAAATGCGGAGCAGGAATTTTCATCTATATGAGGGCAGTTAGGTTTAGCGCAGATATACGCTGTACGCATTGCTTCAAAATCGCAAAAAAGCAGTCTGCTGTTGTTGTCGCTGTAAAGCTCGCCGTTATTGCAAACGTTGATATACGGGCTTACAATTCTGAAATATCCGCCGTCCGTTTCAGAAATTTTTTCACAGCCAGTCAGCAATAACGCCACCAAAATAAAAGCTAAAGTAATCTTCTTTTTCATTTATTTTTATACTCCTCATACTGTCTGTTGCACTCATCAATTATTTTTTGTATGCCGCTTTCTTCAAGATTTTTCTCCAGTTCCGCAAGACTTTCATCAAAGCTGTCGCCGTGCAAAAAAGTATTTTCAAACAAAACATCAAATGTATCAGCTGTTTCTTTTTCCGTTCCTCTACCGTCAAAGGCAAACTCAATATCAGACGGTACATTCGCGTTTTCAAAGACTTCAGAATACGCTGCTGCCATATCAAGAGGTTCGTCCTCAAAAGGATAACAAATCATTTTATTGATAAAACGGTCAAGACTTATTCTATTACCAACCACATCAACTTTACCGTCAACAAGGTTATAGTCTGTACCCTCAATGCCAAATGACATCAGATTATTCAAGTACGGATCGGTTTGCGTAAGCGCAAGCAATTCAAAAGCTTTATCCTTATATTGTGACGATGAACAAATTCCAGTAGCCATATACGACGCTCTTACAGAAGTATTTTCGTTAAAAACGGGATATGCCGAAATTATGTTGTCCCAATAATTCACATCACACGGTTTGCCGTCTTTATAAATTTCTTTACCGCCTGCATAATTACTTTGTAAAATAAAGAAACTATTTAAATGAACTTTACTCATATTTGTGACAAAGTTTTTTTCTTTTAAAAACATAAAAAACTTTATTCGCTCCAAATAAGCATTATTTTCAAGTACACTTTTTGCGCACTTTTCATTTTCATCCCAGAAAACTGCTGAAGTTATATCTTGAACGTCAGAATAAAATGATTGAATATTTAAGTTATTATACATAGCAAAAACATCACAATTTTCGTTTTCTTTAACAGACTGCAAAATATCAAGCTGCTCCTCTATAGGCTTGGAAATGTCAAAACCATATTTGTCCGCCAATTCTGCATTTACATAATATCCGTAGTCATCACTTAGATTGTGCATACTTCCGTCAATACCATAAATTTTACCGTTTACTCTAAGTCCTGCCCAATGATTTTCGGGCATAAGGTAGTATAGTTTTTTCCCCATATCGGTTTTAAAATATTCGTCCAGCGGTTCAAAAAGCCCGTTGTAAATATACTTGTGGTAAGCGTTATTGCCTGATTCACCTACGTTAGTGAAAGATGTGTAAATAACGTCAACTTGCTCGCCTTTTTCAATCATTTCAATAACACGATCTGTATAAAAATATTCATCTTCCGTAGAATACTTAATTGGATAAAAACATACAACAAAGTCATATCCTTTATCATTAAGATATTCGTTTATTTCATTTACTCTTACAGGAGCTTCGTAATCATACGCAGAACCCTCCATTACCCATACGAGAACGGTCTTATCTGGATATTTATCCTTTATTTTATCATATGACGGATATTGTTCGGAGGTATCCTGATTTTCGTTTGTAACAATCCAATTAAGATTTCCACCAAAAGATGAAGTGTCTATGCTTTCAATATCATTATCCTTTGAGCAAGAACACAGATTGAACAGGGAAATAATTATTATCATTATATAAATATAAGAAAAATTTTTTATCATATAACATTGACCTCCGAATAAAAGTTTTAAATAGAAATATGTGCGTATTACAGTATCAAAAATGATAAATAACACGCACACATTTTCTGTTTTTCAAATATTCAATCAATGAATCTTTGAAAAACACTTACCACGACATTGGATAATTACCACTGGTTATTTTGCCATCCGTTGCGGAGTGGGTTGAATTTACAGAAATCCATGTCCCTCCACCATTTGTGATTGAAGCCTGTGTGCCAGTTTGTGCACCGTTTCCATTTGAAGCAGTATTTACATTTGTCGTTCCTTTAGCGTAGTATCTTCCAACTATTGATACAGACACACTTCCGCCAGTTGCATTAATGCTTGTTGTAGCTGTTGCACTTGTAGAAGTAACAGACAAAGTAGCATACGCTTTTACACCATTTCCAAAATCATAAAATTCAACTGCACTAACATTCAGTGCCAACGCCGATGTCATCAACGCGCAAGCAGCAAGGCTTGCAATAGTTTTCTTAAGTTTTGTCATAATATGACCTCCTAAATTTGCTTATGTAACAATATGTCGCGCTCATATATGTTATGGTGTTTAAACTGAACATTCAGTATCGTATATACCATTACCTCGCTTAGCTGCTGCGAGACAATTGATACCTTGAAGTTTAATTGTATCAGATTTTATCCCTGCAAAACTCTGCATAACAGGGATAAAACCTGATGACAGTATTTGAGTTTACTCACTTTTAGCCCACCTTGCGCTACAGTTTTGCTCTGAAATCAGAATTTTCTCAGTTTTTTGATTTTTTCTGATTCCTTGGGCTGGTGCTGCCAAGATAAACAAGCTGAATTTGCGCTCTTTACTGCCGAAATTTCCGATTTTTTAATAAGCGAATTAGAAACGCATTTTTTAGCAATTTCTACAAGTTTCATGCCCTTTTTCCTCCTTTCGACTTTATAGCAACATTTTACAATGTTGAAAATCGAAAGTCAATAGCTTTGTCCTGAACGCCTTATTTTCTGTCCTAAAATTTTTATAAAAACAAAAAATCAAGCAAGATTCGCTTGATTTTTAGTTAAATTGCACAAATTATTGT
>CAMWVF010000114.1 GCA_947177545.1 uncultured Clostridia bacterium
AAATCTTTTGACACCAAAAAATTCCACCGTTTCAACACTTTGCCAAGATTACCCCTAAAAAACCACGGTATATTCACGTTTATTCACCCCAAACCCGTATTTACCCTGCTTTACCCGCCTTTACCCATTTTTTATATTATGCTTGTCAAATCACAATGGTGGAGTAGGCAAGCGCCGCCTTACAACATTACTGAGGCAGGTTTGCGCAGACCTCCCTGGGAACCGTACGTACCCCTCTCAAGGTATCGCAAGCTGTCTGAGCTGTATATGCAAAGCACTTTTTGTGTTCACCTTTGTGAAAAACTCCGCACTCGGGGTCAGTGGCCGAAGTCATGACTTCTTTTTCTTTTGGTGCCTTATCGTCATCAAAAGGCTTTTTGCCATGGTTCTCTCGGTCTTCATTGATCTCCTTCAAAAGCTGTTCCTCGTAGACCTTTGCAGCATCAGGAACTGCTTTCTTTACGGCTTTCTTCATATTGGCATTTGCCTTGATATGAGTTCCGTCAATGAATACTGCTTCGGGTGAAAGATAGCCCGCTCTATTTATCTCGGACAATATCCAGAAAAATATCTTCTCGACCACTTCTTCGTTAAAACGATGTTTAAAATTTCTGCTCAATGTTGAAAAATGAGGTGTCTGCTCGTTAAGAAGATAGCCGCAGAACCAACGATAAGCTATGTTCATTTTCACCTCTTCCTCAGTTTTGCGAAGAGATGGTATACCATACAAATGCTGTATCAAGACCATTTTGAACAGTACAACAGGATCTACTCCCGGTCTGCCATTATCAAGGCAATACAGATCCTCGACAAAATCATAGATCTTGTCAAAATCCACGGCTTTGGTTATCTTCCTTAGCAAATGATCCTTTGGTACAAATTCTTCTATGCTTATCATTTCCAGTTGCCTCATATCCTTTGGTTTCTTTTCTATCATTCTTATCACCCTATTACATTATATCATATTTATGAAAAAAAGCCTACCCTTTTTTTATAAAAGGTAGACTTTTGCGACAGACTGAAAGGACGGTGTTAAAAACATCGTCCTTTTTTGCAGCCTTTTTTGCTGTAACTGTTGAAATTGCTGAATAATATGGTATAATAAACTAAAAGGGGGCTTTTGCCATGAAAAAAACAGTTCTGATAACAGGCGCGTCCCGCGGGATAGGCAGAGCGGCTGCGGAGGTTTTCGCAAAGGAAGGGTACGACGTTGCCGTGAATTATAACAGCTCCGCGAAGGCTGCGGAGGATTTGTGCCGCGAGCTTGAAAAATACTCTGTAAAGGCTCTGCCATTTCAGGCGGACATTGCCGACAAAAAGGCGGTAGAAAAAATGGCCGCCAAAATCGAAGCTGCTATGGGAGCGGTGAGCGTGCTGCTAACCAACGCGGGCATTGCCGAGCAAGCGCTGTTCACCGATATTACCGAGGAAATGTGGGACAGAATGTTCGCCGTGAACGTCAAGGGCGCGTACAACTGCACACAGGCAGTGCTGCCGAAAATGATACAGGAAAAATACGGCAGGATAATAAATATTTCCTCAATGTGGGGGATAGCGGGGGCTTCCTGCGAGGTGCACTATTCCGCCGCAAAATCTGCTTTGATAGGTTTTACAAAGGCTCTTGCCAAAGAGGTTGGACTGTCCGGCATAACCGTGAACTGCGTTGCTCCGGGGGTAATAGAGACCGACATGAACGGACACCTTTCCCCCGAAATAATCGCGGAGCTTAAAGAGGAGACACCCCTGAACAGGATAGGTACTACGTCCGATGTTGCGGAGACCGTTTTGTTTCTTGCCTCGGAAAAAGCCTCCTTTATAACGGGGCAGACCATTTCCGTGGACGGAGGATTTATTTTATGAATGCCAAGGAAATTTTGAAAATAACGTCAAGTATCGGCGCAATGCTTATACAGTACGGTGCGGAAATTTACCGCGTAGAGGACAGTATCAACCGTATTGCCGAGGCTTACGGTTTTATGGAGAACGGCAAAAGCGTGGAGGTTTTCGCCATACCCACAAGCCTGATAATAACCGTCAACGAGGGGGACAACCTGCCGCTGACCCAAACCAAGCGGATAACAAACCGCTCCACAAACCTTGACAGGGTGGATAAGCTGAATAATCTTTCCCGTTTCGTCTGCACCGAAAAGCCCGAGACTGCCGTGATAATGCGGCATCTGGAGGAAATAAAGACCCGCAGAGTGTACGGCGTACCCGTCCAAGCCCTGAGCTTCGGAGTGGTAGGAGCAACATTTGCCCTCTTTTTCGGCGGAAATGGGTTGGACGCCCTTTTTGCAGGACTTATTTCGGTACTGATATTTTACATTTCCCGACTTGTTGACAAAGTAAAGCCCAGCGTTTTTTTTCAAAGCGTTGTATGCTCCTTTGTTATCTCGGCGATAGCGGTAATTGTCTCCCGCTGCGGACTTACCGACGGTTTCGACAAAGTGATTATAGGAGCCTCCATGAACCTTGTTCCGGGGATAATTCTGACGAACTGTATGCGTGATTTTATAGCGGGGGACTTCCTTGCGGGTATGTACACCCTGATAGAAGCCCTGCTTATAGCCGTTGGTATGGCGGTGGGAGCGGCATCAGCCATAACGCTTTTTACCCTGCTTTAGGAGGTGTACCATGGAAGAATTAAACATTGCGGAACAGCTTGTCCTGCCCTGTCTGTACAGCCTTATCGCCTCGGCGGCGTTCGGGGTGCAGTTCAATATAAAGCTTCGGCATATGATAACCGCGGCAATCGGAGCGACAATTACACAGCTTATATTTATTTCCTACGAGTTAAGCGGCACACGTGAAATGCTCTGCTACTTTTTCTCGGCGGCGGCGGTATCGGTGTACGCCGAATTAATGGCGAGACGGCTCCACGTCCCGGTAAATATGTACCTTGTTATCGGCGTGATACCACTTGTTCCCGGGGGGTATATGTACAACACCATGATAACTCTCATCGGCGGCGATGTGAACGCCTTTCTGCCCCAGTTTGCCAAAGCCTTTGGCATAGCGGGTTCAATAGCAATGGGAGTATTTGTTGTATCGGCGTTTATACGGCTTGTACGGGTAATTTATTTTACGGTGCGGTATAAGGGGAGCAAGTTGTTTTTCAGGTGATTTTCATCACGGCTGCGATAACGTTGATATCCAACAGCGGTATTTTTCACGCCGTTAAGTATTTGCGGTAAGCAGGTTTTACAATAGCAACAAAATGAAAGGTATTTTAATATGAAAACAATAGAAATAAAGGTACTTATTACCATTATTATGCTTCTTGCGGGAATGTTGGCAAATAAATCAGCGCCTGTCGGCAGTACAGACGGAAATTCGGCAGTTACGGAAACACAAACGGACGATATCGACCCCGAGGAAGCTCCTGATATCCGATACAATGCAAGAAAAGCAAACGATTTGCTTTACGAGTCGTTTGAGTGGGGAGATAGCGACTATATATACCCCGACGATTTCGCGGGAACGTTCATTGATTATGACACTCTTCATGTGCTTCTCACCGACAAGTCGGCTGTGCCGAAGTATAGCAATCTGCTCGCCGATTATTCCGAATACGTGACCTTTGACATTGTAAAATATTCCTATAACGAGCTTGAAGTCCTCAACGAAAAATGCGTCAAGGAGCTTGCTGACAATGATTTCTCTGTAACGGAATATTTCGTCAGCGTTGATAAAAACAAGGGCGTTATAACGGTTCTGTCCGAGAAATACGAAAAGGCTGCCGCTTATGCCGCCGCGCATTTCGACGGCGATAAGACAGAAATTGCGGGCGGAGAATACGTAGTACCGGTTTAAATTTCTAAAGAGTGCGAAAAATTTTTCTCACTCTTGTTTTTGCAAAATTCAAACTATACCAAAAAAGTATGGTTATATTGCGGTTTGAAATGTAAAGCTTTGTACTTCCCTGTAAATATGCACAAATTTCACATCTTAATTTTTACAATAATCATCTTGACAAAAACGTTTTAATACTATATACTTGTATATAGTCGATAAACAAATACAATATGTTGTGGCCTATGAGAGAACGGAGGAAATCAACATGATTACACAAATAAGAAAAAGAGACGGCAGAACTGTTACATTTAACATTGAAAAGATCGCACAGGCTATATATAAAGCCGCTCAGTCAGTTGGAGGAAGCGATTATAATACTTCCTTAGAGCTTGCGGATAAGGTCTGCGACGCGGTTGAGGATAAATACGGCAAGTGCGTTCCTACAGTTGAGCAGGTACAGGATATGGTGGAGAAAGTTCTCGTTGAGGACGGTCACGCAAAAACCGCCAAGTCCTACATTTTGTACCGCTCCGACAGGACACGCGCCCGTGAAATGAATACCAAACTTATGAAGGTATACGAGGATCTGACCTTCAAGGCTGCAAAGGACAGCGACATCAAGCGCGAAAATGCAAATATCAACGCCGATACAGCAATGGGTACAATGCTGAAATACGGCTCTGAGGGTGCAAAGCAGTTCTACGAGATGTATGTTCTCGACCCCAGACACGCAAAGGCGCACAACAAGGGCGATATCCATATCCACGATTTGGACTACCTCACCCTCACCACCACCTGCTGTCAGATCGACCTTATCAAGCTTTTCAAGAACGGCTTTTCCACAGGTCACGGTTTTCTTCGTGAACCTAACGATATTTCCAGTTATGCGGCTCTTGCCTGTATAGCTATTCAATCCGATCAGAATGACCAGCACGGTGGACAAAGCGTCCCCAATTTTGAGTACGCTATGGCTGACGGCGTAAAAAAGACCTACCGCAGAAAATATGTGTACAACATCGCCCGCTGTCTTGAAATGATCGCCAAGCTGGACGACGGTGAGGAGATCAGCAAAAAGATTGCA
The DNA here is from genome assembly GCA_947177545.1 of uncultured Clostridia bacterium. Lineage (GTDB taxonomy): Bacteria > Bacillota > Clostridia > Oscillospirales > Ruminococcaceae > RGIG8773. The sequence goes on from CAMWVF010000114.1 coordinate 4,877, forward strand.
CAGGAAATTTACGATGAAAAGGGTATATATCCGGTTCTCGGAAACAACAACGGCTATAAGGAAGCCGAGTACGAAAAGCTTTGCAGGTATGTCGATTCAGACACGGCAAAGCGTGTTCAGGAATTTACCGCAAAGAACACTGCAAAGGAGACTGACCGTGCCACATATCAGGCTATGGAGGCTCTTATCCACAACCTTAACACCATGAACAGTCGTGCAGGCGCACAGGTACCTTTCTCCTCTATAAACTATGGTCTGGACACAACTCTTGAGGGCAGAATGGTCATAAAAAACGTCCTCCTTGCTCATGAGGCAGGTCTCGGAAACGGTGAGACGCCTATCTTCCCAATACATATTTTCAA
>CAMWVF010000115.1 GCA_947177545.1 uncultured Clostridia bacterium
CAATTTATGTGGGATAGGTGGTCTTGTGTACAAGTATTTCGGAGATGATATTTCTCCCGAAGAATTTAAGGAAATGTTGGATTTCCTTTTTGCTATTGACGAGGTGCAGAGTTTTGTTACCGAGGTAAAGGAAAAACGTTTCCTGCAAGATAATCCGCCTGTTATTATTACTCAAAATGTAAATTCTGCGGAAAAGGTTATTGAAAGCGATAACATAAAAATTGAAAATGCGTAATGCAAGGAGGAAACTTGTTGAATAGAAAAAATATGAATTTGACAATAAAAAATGACATTGCATGCAATACGGTTGACAAAAATAAAACCTCAATTAAAATTCCCGATGAGTGCAAAAATGAATTTATCAAAGCTATGAAAATTGGTTACTACAAAGAATTTTACAAACAGGGACTTATTACTGCGGAGCAGTTAGAACAGTTGATTGCTATGCAGGACAAGACTGTTCATTCGGCAGCATGATATTTTCTCCCCTGCATATATGTCTGTTTTAGGTGAATAAATTTGTACATATTGCCACTTGCAATTTCATGTGGTAAAATGTAAAATAATATATGCAGGGGGATATTTTATCCCCGACTAATGGGGGAAGGAGGACTATGAATAATAAAATAAAGGTTGCGGCTTACGCAAGAGTTTCTACAGACATGACCGACCAACTTCATTCGCTTTCGGCACAAATCAAATATTTTACCGAGTACATAAGTAATCATGAAAATTATGAATTGATTGAAGTGTATTATGACGAGGGTATTACCGGCACGTCCGTTAAGAAGCGTGACGGATTTAACAGAATGATTTCTGATTGTGAAATTGGGAAGATTGATTTGATTCTCACAAAGGAGGTTTCTCGTTTTGTGAGGAATACGGTTGATACACTTTGTTTTACAAGAAAACTTTCTGCACTCGGTATCGGCGTTATATTTATGAATGACAGCATTGATACTCGTGATAAAGACGGAGAACTCCGTTTGACAATTATGGCAAGCATAGCTCAAGAAGAATCTCGAAAAGTTTCCGAAAGAGTAAAGTGGGGAATCCGGCGCAAAATGGAGGACGGCTGGGTTTACGGTTACAGCAAAATGTTAGGATTCAGAACTGAAAATGGTGTTCTTGTAGTTGTACCAGAGGAAGCCGAAATTGTAAAACGCATTTTTCACAGCTATGTTTACGAGAGCAAAGGCTGTCATACAATTGCAAATGAACTTAATGCAGCGGGATTTCTTTCTGTAAATGGTAAGATGTGGCGAGAGGACGGTGTTTGAAGAATTTTGAAAAATGACAAATATGTCGGCTATCTTACTCAATGGAAACACTATTCTACCGATTTCCTTACCAAAAAAGTTGTACAGAATAACGGCGATAATCCTGACGCTCCGCTTATCACTATTTCTGAACATCATGAGGGAATAATTTCACGCGAGATTTGGGATTTGGCGCAAAATCAAATTTATGAACGTGGTAAAATGTCACGTGAGGGTCGAAAATATTCCCGACATTATTGGTTCAGCAGCAAAGTATCTTGTGGGAAATGCGGTCACCCTTACAATGTAAGCGGAAAATCTTCCAAGCAAAAACGTCCTTTGCATTGCGTAAACCGTAAAAAATATGGTGCAAATCCGAGAGTTGATAAAAACGGAGCGGAGGTCGGCTGTAATAACAAAGCCATAAATGAAAAAGTTTTGGAGTATTGCATGAAATATATTCTGGAACATATTCAGGTTTCCCGCTCTGAAATTGTTAATCAGCTTCTTTCTGAAATTCAGATTATTCAGCAGAACGAGCCGTCAGCAAATGTCGAACCGTTGAAAGCGGAGATTGAAAATCTCAGTCGCAAAAAGAGAAAAGCTATTGACCTTATGCTTGACGAATTGATTTCCAAAGATGATTTGAAAAAGCAGACAGAGTTTTACGATAATGAGATTGCTCGGCTGACAGAGAAGATTGCGGCAAGTCAGGACGTTTCGTCTGCACATCGAAAACAAATTGACGGGATAAGGAATTACATTAAACAAGTGAACTTGACCGCTGAAATGGATACGGACAGTACAAAGATTTACGGTGAGCTTTTGAAAAAGATTATCGTTCACGAGGAAGGCATTACTGATTTTTATTTAACGTGTGTGCCATTCGGATTTAGAATGATTTACCATTTGCACAGATACAACAGAGGTCACCAACTTGACGTTTTTGTCGATAACTGCGAGGTTATCTATTGAACGTGTTTTCATTGCGTTTGGACATTTTTACGCTTCCGCCCTTATCAATGAGGGCGTTGACGCGGCAGCGGTATCGGGCGCGTTGGGTCACTCGGTTATAAGTACCACAACTTCCATTTACTGCCACGTATTCCAACAAGCGCAGGCAAAAGCAGGGGACGCTATCGCTTCGGTCTTGGACTTTTCCTCAAAGAAAAAGAAAGGAGCGTAAGTTACAGCAAAGGACAGCACCTAAAAATAAAGGACAGATAAAGGACAAAACTGCCAAATTCAATGATTTTTAAAAAGTAAAATCCCGCAAATCCTTTTGTATACTGGATTTGCGGGAAATGAAAATGGTGGAGATAAGGGGATTCGAACCCCTGACCTGTTACATGCGAAGCAACCGCTCTCCCAACTGAGCTATACCCCCGATGTTATTATTATAGCATATTTCTCCGAAGTAATCAAGTACTCCGGAAGAATTTTTATGCAAAAAATAAAACCGTCCCGAACAAGTCAGGACGGTTTATCTGCGGGAAACTTTCCCGTGGTGCGCTGCAAGGGACTCGAACCCCTGACCTACTGGTTCGTAGCCAGTCACTCTATCCAGCTGAGCTAGCAACGCTTTAATCGACGCATATTATTATATCATGTTTTTGATGACTTGTCAAGACCTTTTTATGAAAAAATTGCAATTCCCTGTTTAGAACGCAAACCGTCCCCCGCATATATAAGCAGAGGACGGGCTTTATACACAACATTATTTGATGCCGTCAGGGTTTTTAACGGTGAAATTCCAGCTGTCTTTGCACATCTGGGCAATGTCTGCCTTTGCCTCCCAGCCGAAAAGGGACTTTGCCTTATCGGTGTTCGCATAGCAGGTTGCGATATCTCCTGGGCGGCGAGGCGCTATCTTGTAGTTCACCTTTTTGCCCGAAGCTTCCTCAAAGGCGTGGACTACCTCCAGTACGCTTGTACCCTTGCCAGTGCCGAGGTTTACAGCTTCAACACCCTTATGCTTCAAGGTGTAATCGACCGCGCAGAGGTGTCCTTTGGCAAGGTCAACAACGTGGATATAATCGCGGACTCCTGTGCCGTCGGGTGTGTCGTAATCGTTGCCGTACACGCTCAGACAGGGCAGCTTGCCCGAAGCCACCTGGGCAACATAGGGCAGAAGATTATTGGGTATGCCGTTGGGATCCTCGCCGATAAGACCGCTCTCATGGGCTCCGATAGGGTTGAAGTACCGAAGCAGAGCAACGCTCCACTCGTCGTCCGCCTTAGCCGTGTCGCTAAGTATTTGTTCTATCATTACCTTTGTGTAGCCGTAAGGGTTCGTGGCTGAGGTGGGGTATGTCTCAACATAGGGCACGGGATTGCTCATTCCGTAAACCGTCGCGCTGGAGGAAAACACCATGTTTTTGCAGCCGTTATCCCGCATAGCCTTTATAAGCTCGATAGTGCCCGAAATATTATTATAGTAGTACTCCACAGGCTTCGCGCATGATTCGCCCACCGCTTTCAGTCCCGCAAAATGTATTACGGCGTCTATCTTGTTTTCCTTGAAAATTTTGCTTGTGCCCTCGTAGTCGAGAATGTCTGTCTCATAGAATTTAAAGTCCTTCCCCGTAATTTTTTTAATACGGTTCAAAGCCTCCGGCTTGGAGTTGGAAAAGTTGTCCATAACAACAATATCGTGCCCCGCATTTAAAAGTTCAACACAGGTGTGGCTGCCTATAAAGCCCGCACCGCCTGTAACAAGAATAGTACCCATAAAAAGCCGTCCTTTCCAAGTAAATAATAGTGTAATTATATTTTACAGCATTTTTGGGGATTTATCAATAGGTTTTTGTAAATTTTAATTTTCCCTTGAAAACCTACTAATCCTATGGTATAATGGAGTATAAACAACCGAAATTGTCAAAAGGAGGATTGCTATGAAAATTTCAACAAAGGGACGCTATGCTTTAAGAATGCTGCTGGACCTGGCAATATATGGCGCGGACGGCTTTGTCGCCTTAAAGGACATTGCCGAAAGACAGAATATCTCCAAAAAATATCTGGAGCAGATAGTGCCGCTTCTCAATAAATCGAATATGCTAAAAACGAACCGCGGCTATCAGGGGGGCTATATGCTTTCCAAAGCCCCATCGGAGTACACCGTTGGCGAAATTCTCCGAATAACCGAGGGGAGCTTATGCCCCGTGGCTTGTCTCCAGTATTCTCCCAACGACTGTCCACGGGCGGGGGAGTGCATAACGCTGCCTGTGTGGGAGGGTCTGTACAAGGCTATCACCGATTATCTTGACGGAATAACCTTGCAGGATATTATTGACAAGTCCCCGCAGGCTCCCGATTTTTGTATTTAAGCATGGAGGGCGCTATGACAAAAAACACCCCGGTAAACGAGCTTAAAGGCGTGGGAGAAAAACGCTTTGAGCTATACAAAAAAATTGGGATAAATACTGTGGGCGATCTGCTTTTTCACTTTCCGAGGCGGTATATCGACTACTCTTCTCCCGTTCCCATAAGCACGGCTGTGCCGGGGGAACACGCTGTTATAAAGGCGATGGTGATACAAAAAAATCCCGCCGCAAGAATACGGCAGGGGCTTACCCTTTATAAGGTTTTTGCGGAGGACGACGAGGGCGAACGTCTTTCAATTGTTTTTTACAACAACCGCTTTGCCGCCGAAGCCCTGCACGAGGGTGAAGAATATCTTTTCAGCGGAAGGGTTTCGGGAAATCTCGTCCGCAGGGAAATGAACTCTCCCACCGTATTAAAGTCGGAGGAAAAGAACCTGCTCCGTCCTGTCTACCCGCTTACCGAGGGACTTACCGCTGCCATGATAACCACAAACATCTCCGAGGTTTTAGAGCGAGCGGAGGACGTTTTTTTCGCCGACGCTTTGCCCGACAGGCTGCGTTTGGAGTACTCCCTCTCC
>CAMWVF010000116.1 GCA_947177545.1 uncultured Clostridia bacterium
CGCTTGAATGGCTTCTGACGGAGGAGCTGCTATGCTTCGTCCTAGCAAGAAGGTTGACCAGGCTGCTGCTAAGAACATTCTTCACAAGAACGCAGCTGCAAGAAAGAAGTCCCAGCTTGCTAAGAAGCTCAACGCTGCTAAGCTGTAAGCGGGAACTTCAATTTTAACAAAAGTAAAGCCGTCCTTTTGGGGCGGCTTTTTGTTTAGCTGTTCCTTGTCAGTTTTTTCAAACACAATAACGTCCTCCACCTTGCAGTCAAGAATATTGCAAAGGTCATCTATCAATTGCGTTGTTGCATCTTGACCGTGCCGCAGCCTGCTTACGGTACTGCTGCCGGTGGCTTTTGGCAGAAATTCCAACGAGACCTATGAGGCAGGTTATGCACGAAAAAAGAACGCTGCCATAAAACATTTCCGCTAAAAAACCCCTGTCTGAAATACAGACAGGGGTCAAATTTTTACAACTACTTCTTCTCCAGATCTGCCCGAAGAATAGACTTTTTATTCTTCTTCTGCTCATAAAGAACAGTATCCGCCTGTGCAAGAATTTTGGAAAGCTCCACGTCCGTACCGCATACAAACGGGTAAACGCCCACGCTCATGTGGATAACATAGGGCTTGTCATGGGTCTTGTTGAAGCTGTCCGTTGCCGCGGTAATTCTCGAACGGACTATTGCGGAAACGTCCTCGCCGCCGCTGTTGTCTACCATTGCAAGGGCTGCGAACTCGTCGCCGCCGATACGTCCGATAATATCGGAGCTTCTGAATGAGTCGGAAAGAATTCTTGCAGCACTCTTTATGGCAAAGTCGCCGTCCTCGTGGCTGAATTTATCGTTGATGGTTTTCAGGCTGTCAAGGTCGGCAAAAATGATAAGCGCACGCTTGCCCTCGCGGACGGGAGAATAAATAGTGCTGCTCGCCTGAGCAAAGAAGCCTCTGCGGTTGTAAACACCCGTAAGCTCGTCGATTTTGGAGATAGCGTCCAACTGCAAATTCTTCTCCTTGATCTGCATGAGGGTCTCCTCCAGCTCCAAACGGATAGCCTCCTTGTCCTGAATAAGCCGCAGAATTTTCATTGCCGCGCAAAGCTGCGCTGTCAGGGAGCTGATGTAATAGAAATAGTCGTACTCCAGCTCGCAGAGGAAAAGTCCGTAATGGTCGGCATTCAGGAATATTGTGGACAGCACCATTGTCACACGCCTGTCGGTTGGGATATATTTGTGATTGAACAGATTCCGCACCGATATTTCCTGTTCCTCCGCAGGTATTACCTCCATAACGCCGTTGTTGTGATAGGACTTCAGCAGCACCTTTGAGGGCGGCACCCATTCCTCTTTGCTTGAAAGAGTAACGGTGTCGTGGAAAACATACAAATAACTGCTCGCCATGTTTAGCCGCAGGAGCTTGTCGGTAACGGAGCCGTACCCCTCGTCGTCATAGCTGTCGAAAAGGAGCATATCCTTTGTGATAGAGTTGGACTGCCACGTGAGGAACTCAAGATCCTCGATACGCTTGCTGCTGTGCTTTACAACGGCGTGCATAATAATTTGGTACATTCCCACAAAGATAGAGGAAAGAGCTTTCTTGTCGCTGTCGCTTTCAAGTCCCGCAGAAAAGCGCTGATTGAAATAGGACACGATATTGCACAGCTTGTCGTGGTCAACGTATTTCATGACCTTATCCATTTCAAGGAGTTCCTCAAAGCCCGATGGAATAAACTCTTTAGCCTCTTCGGTAAGGGTTATTCCGCCCTTGTCGTCCGATTGGAGCTTTTTGAAAACGTTCCTGAAATATTCTATAAATGAAGATTTTATCTCCGTAACAAGATTGCTGGTTTTGTAATTGTCAAAAAGATATTTTGAAATGGCGGTAATGGTCTGAGCGTCGGTCTTGCACCAGTTATGGTTGAACACAAACGGGTCGTCGTAGGTGCTCTTGTCGTTGATATCCGTTCTGCACCCGCATGATTTTCTCTTGACCATTGAGGAAAGAACCATCCTGTTTTCAAGGGGAAGTCCGTCGATAATTTTAAGACATTCAAGCACCGCGTCGTAGCCAAGCTCGGCAGCGTCCGCATTAACTGTGGTAAGCGGCGGTGTAAGGGTCGTTGCCACGGGAGAGTCGTCAAAGCCCGTGACTAAAATGTCCTTGCCGACCTCAATGCCGCGTTCTTGGAACACCTCGTATGCGCCTACAACCATAGCGTCGTTGGCAAAAACAACAGCCTCTAAGTCGGGGCAGCGGTCAAGAAGCTCCCGCACAGTCTCCTGGCTGTAGGGGGAAAATCTGCCGTAAGCTATTCTTTCCTCAACAATGGGTATACCGTGCTTTTCAAGGGTCTCGCGGTAAACGCCCAGACGCTCGTTGGCGTCGTCGTTTGTTTTTGGACCGCTTACAAAGCCTATTCTTCTGCGCCCGTGCTCGTTAATTATATGCTCAATGCAGTCCTTGAGACCGCTTTTGTTGTCAAAGCACACCGAGGGATACCCATCCAGCTCGCAGGCGAGAGTGATAACGGGAGTACCCTCGTATCTCTTTAAAAATTCAAGCTTTCTTTCCTCAGAAAGAGAGCTTCCGATAGTGCCTATCAATATCAGGATAACGTCGATATCATCGGGGAAAGCGTATGAAAACAGGGTGTTGTACTGATACTCGTATTCGGTGCGTTTTTTGTCAACATAATGTCCTTCTATGTATCTTCCGGGGATAATGAAAAGGTTTGCGTCAATTTCCTTTGCGCCGATAATAGCTCCTCGGCAAACCGCCGAAGCGAAGTCGTCTTCAAGATGACTTATCAAAAGTCCGATATTAAGCCGTCTTTCCATGCCTGTTCCCCTTTCTGTGTTTTTGCGCATTATATATTTTTCAGATATATTTTTTGAGCCGACACATATTTTCAGCCTAATTTGCCACTATTATAACATAAAGCCGCGTATTTTTAATAGTCGTTTTTTATAACATTTTGTGAATAATTAATAAAAATGTTACGTTCCAAAAGCTTATTTTGCACGAAAACGTTTAAGAGGGACGTCCCGCGGCGTGTTTTTACTCCATAGTCAGATGTTACAAAGCCTTGCTTTTTTTATTACGTCTGTTTTTATGTACTTTAATGAATATTCCAAGCAAATTGCCGAAAAATATCGGAAGAAAGGATTTGATAGATAATGTCTAAACGAACCGACCTTGCCGTTGAGATGATAGACGAAGAAGCGGCAAGCCTGCCCAAAGGTATAAAACGGAAGCTCCGCAAAAGCTCGGCTTGCTCCATAACCGAAATCATAGTTGCCGACAGCAGCGCGGGGCGCAGGATAGGAAAGCAAAAGGGACGATACATCACCGTTGAGACCGACAGGCTTTCCGCAAGCCCGCAGGATTTCGACGAGCAGGTGGAAAACATTGCCACGGAGATTTCCGCACTAAAGGGGGAGGGAAGCTCCGCCCTTGTGGTGGGTCTCGGCAACTCGGACATAACTCCCGACGCGCTGGGACCATTGGTAATCTCACAAATAATCGCCACAAGACACCTCCACAAGGAACTCCCCGACGGTCACGACCTTAAAAATCTGAACAAGGTATCGGCGATAGCTCCCGGTGTGCTGGGGCAGACGGGCATTGAAGCTGCGGAGGTAGTCCGTTCTCTCTGCGAAGCCGTAGAGCCTGACTGCGTAATAGTCATAGACGCTCTCGCCTGCTCGGACATAAGCCGTCTCGGGTCGACCATACAGCTTACCGACTCTGGAATTTCTCCCGGGTCGGGAGTACAGAACCGCCGCAAGGAATTTTCCGAAGCAACCTTGGGCGTCCCGGTGGTGGCGATAGGCGTCCCCACCGTGGTGGATATGCACACCATTGTGGAGAACATCACAGGCAGTCCTCCAGACAAGCACCTTCCAAACATGATGGTAACGCCACGTGACGTTGACAAGCTTATCGAGCGTACAGCTCGGCTGCTTGCCTACTCGATAAACAAGGCTGTTCAGCCCATGCTTACGGTGGAGGATATTACCGCTTTGAGTTGATTACCCATGAAAAAAGTCCCCCGTGACAGGAGGACTTTTTATTTATTGTCAGTATATTACCACATGACCGCGACCATTATCAAAAAAATTATTCCCGCAATTACCGCACACGCCTTAACTATCTGCCATGACATTTTATTAAGGTCAACGGTGCGGTCGGGACTGAAAAGAGAAAGGAAGTCCTCGATAAAATTGAAAAGACCTCCGCTCCGATACGGCGCGGGATAATTCTGCTGCTGAAGATTTTGCTGCGCATCCCTGTAGGCTTTCAGATAAGCGTCGTTGTACATTTTTTCAAACTCCGCCTTTTTTGCGGCAATTTTCCGCGCCTCCTCCTCGGCGAGCCTTGCATTTATTTCCTTGGCAAGCTCGGTGTTCCGCAGATAAATTTCCTCCTTGTTGTCCTCGAAGTTAAAATCTATCTCCACGTCGGGGAACGGGGAATATTCCTCCGCATAAGGCGGGAAATCCATTTCGACGATATCGGGGTCTGCGGCACTCATTTGCTCACTTCCTTAATAAAAAGCCGCACTTGCCGGGCAGGTAACGATACTCGCTTGTATCTTACCGTGTGAGCTTTTGCTCTTTCCAAAACAGTTACTAACGGAAAGGGTAAAGACTCAGTCTTTAATGCGGCTGAAAATTATTTTCGTCTCGAGGGACTGCGCCTTTTGTTGTCAATGACCTTTTTAAGATCGCCCATGCGCTCGTCGGAGCTTTGCTTGAATTTGTTGAGCATATCCTCAAATGCAGCTTCGGGGGTCTGGGGGACTTTCTCAGCCTGCGGCTGCTTGCTGTCGGGACGCTTCCCGCCGCCGTTTCCGCCGCTCCTCTTATTTTTCGGGTTTGGATTTTCCGAAGCCTTTTTAATGGAAAGAGAAATCTTACCCTCCTCGCTTACCGCCAGAACCTTTACCTTTACGCTCTGTCCCTCGGTAAGGTGATCCTTTATTTCGCTGACAAAGGTGTTTGCGACCTCGCTGATATGTACCATTCCTGTTGTTCCGGGCTCAAGCTCAACAAAAGCCCCGAATTTGGTTATTCCTGTGACCTTGCCCTCATAAATTTTTCCTACATCCAACTGCATAAAAAATTTTTTATCCTCTCGTTTGATTTATATTTTATCCCGAGTAT
>CAMWVF010000117.1 GCA_947177545.1 uncultured Clostridia bacterium
ATATTATTTCTCCTTTGGTTTGAATATCAGCGCAGTCACCAGACCGAAAAGTATCGCCGCCGTTATTCCTCCCGCAGCGCCTGTAAGACCTCCCGTGAGTATGCCAAGGAAGCCTTTTTCGTCCACAGCCTGCCGCACGCCCTCGGCGAGGATATTTCCGAAGCCTGTGATAGGAACGGTAGCTCCCGCTCCCGCAAAGTCTACAAGTGGCTTGTACAAGCCCAGCGCGCCAAGAACAACTCCAGCAACAACGTATGATACCAAGATCCTCGCAGGTGTAAGCTTTGTGTAGTCGATAAGGGTCTGTCCCACGGCGCAGAAAAGTCCGCCTATGACAAACGCCCAAAGATAATTCATAAACATTCTAAAACCTCCTAATCTTTGATACGGCTCTCGGAGGAGATAAACACCGCATGGGATATTGACGGTATGCTCTCCCCCTGCTGCGAAGCGGTTGTGGACATCAACGCACCCGTTGCACAGAAGAGAATATTTTTTATTTCTCCCGACCGCACCTTGGGCAGGAAATACCCGCACAGCACCGAAGCCGAGCAGCCGCAGCCCGAACCGCCCGAGTGTACGTCCTGCTTTTCGATGTCGAACATCATTGCACCGCAGTCTCTGTGGCAAGCGGCAATGTCCACTCCCTCGCCCCGAAGAAGCTCTATAAGGAGCTTGCTGCCCGTTACGCCCAAGTCTCCCGTAATAATCGCGTCAAAATCCGACGGCTCCATTGCCGTGTCCTGCAAAAATGTTTTTATGACGTACGCCGCCGCAGGCGCCATTGCTGCCCCCATGTTGTTTGCGTCGGTAACGCCCAGGTCAACTATCTTGCCGATGGTAACGCCTCGTATGAAAGGGGCGGAAGTCTTGGGGGACACCACAGCCGCGCCCGAAGCCGTACACGTCCACTGGGCAGTGGGGGTGCGGACTGAGCCGTAGGAAAGGGGAAAGCGAAACTGCCTCTCCGCCGTGCAAAAGTGGGAGGAAGTCGTGGCAATTATCTTCCCACCCAGACCGCTGTCCGTCATAAGAGCGGAAAGGACAAGTCCCTCCGACATAGTGGAGCAAGCCCCGTAAATGCCCAGCAGAGGTATGTTCAGGTCACGCAGCCCGTAGGTAGAGCTTATGCACTGGTTGAGCAGGTCTCCGGCAAACATATAGTCGATGTCGTCGGGAGCAAGCCCGCCCTTGGACATGGCTTTTGACACCGTTCTTTTCATAAGCTCGCTTTCAGCCTGTTCCCAAGTTTTCTGTCCGAAATATGAGTCGTTTTCGATTTCGTCAAAAAACTGCGCAAGCGGACCCTCCCCTTCCTTTTTGCCGACAATAGCCGCAAAGCTGTGTATAGTGGGAGGAGCTTCCATTAAAAAAGTATTCCGTGAAATTTTTTTTGCCATAAACGAACTCCTTTCAGCGTTTTGATTAGTGTTCCTATCTTCAAAAAAAATATACAAAATAAAATTTTGCAAAATCTCTTTTCAAATCCTGCAAAATGTGTTATAATGATATAAACGATTTTTTTGAAAGGATATGATCATAATGGACAAAATAAGAATAGGTATTGTAGGCTACGGCAATCTTGGCAGGGGCACAGAGCTTGCGATAAGACAAAATCCCGACATGGAGCTTGCCTGCGTTTTTACAAGACGCGATCCTGCTTCTCTCAAAATTTTGACGGAAGGCGTCCCCGTTTATTCAATGAACGATATTGCTGACCATAAGGGGGACGCCGACGTTCTTATCCTCTGCGGCGGCAGCGCAACCGACCTGCCCGAACAGGGACCAAAGCTTGCGGAAATGTTCTGCACTGTCGACAGCTTTGACACTCATGCTAAAATTCCTCAGTATTTTGAAGCTGTTGACTCCTCTGCCAAAAAGGGCGGGAACGTCAGCATTATCTCTGTGGGCTGGGATCCAGGTATGTTCTCCGTGGCAAGGCTTTACGGCAGCTGCATTTTGCCGCATGGCAATACTTACACATTCTGGGGCAAGGGCGTTTCACAGGGACATTCCGACGCTATCCGCCGTGTTGAGGGAGTTGTTGACGCAAGGCAGTATACGATTCCCGTTGAGGCGGCTGTAGAGGCTGTAAGAAGCGGCGCAGACCCCGAGCTTACCACACGTCAGAAGCATACAAGAGAGTGCTTTGTTGTTGTCAAGGAGGGCGCAGACAAGGCTAAGATAGAGTCCGAAATAAAGAATATGCCCAACTATTTTGCAGATTACGACACCACCGTACACTTTATTTCACAGGAGGAGCTTGACCGCGACCACAGCGGCATACCCCACGGCGGCTTTGTTATCAGAAGCGGCAAAACAGGTGAGTGCGGCGAGACCAACCATATCGTTGAGTACTCCCTGAAGCTTGGCTCAAACCCCGAGTTCACTTCCAGTATTCTTGTTGCATACGCACGTGCGGCGTACCGTATGCACAAGGAGGGACAGAGCGGTGCAAAGACCGTATTCGACGTTGCTCCCGCATATCTTTCCGTAAAGAGCGGCGCGGAGATACGTGCGGAAATGCTCTAATAGATTCAAGAAATTTAGAGGCAAGAAGCAAGCCAGTACCCCGAAATGGTTCAGGCTTGCTTTTTTAGCAATATATTTAAAAATTCCGGAAGAAAATTGGTAAAATTGCAGATTATAGAAAAATTTCAAAATATTTCCTTGACACTTACTACAGTTTGTAGTACAATGTAGTTACTACGAGCTGTAGTAAGACTTTTTTAACAGAGGTGCGCATTTATGAATTATCAAAATTTATCCGAAGCCGAGGCAGAGATAATGTCTAAAATATGGGAATTGGACGTTCCCGTGTCCTCCGCGAGGCTTACGGCTGAATTTTCCGAAACAAGGGGGTGGAAAGTTCAAACAGTATGTACGTTTCTCTCAAGGCTGGTAAGCAAGAATTACCTTTCCGTTGAAAAGCGCGGCGCAGCGAACCTGTACACTGCCGCCGTGTCAAAAAAGGATTTTGAACGGTCGGCAGTCAAGGAGCTTATTTCAAGGAGCTATAGCGGTTCGGTAAAAAATATGATAGCGTCCTTGATGGACTGCGGCGCAATAAGCAAAGAAGAAATCGAGGAGTTAAAAGACTGGTTTAACAGGATGTGATAAAATGCTGACAATATTTAAACTTATTGTTATATCATCTGCCGTGACAAGTATTATTTTTGCAGTAATGAAGCTTGCGGAAAAAATATTAATACGCGGTAATAATATGTTCGCCAAAGCTTTGGTTCTTACTTTTTCTTTGTTATGTCAACCGTCAGTGGTACTGCTTACATTGTTTTGCAGAGAAGTTAAACCCGCAAATCTTGAAAAGCAAGGGAGTATTATAAGCACATCAATTGAAATACTTGATACAAGCGCGGTAAATTCCACTATCAACAAAATGGAGTATATTGCACATAAAATAAATGTCCTGCAAATACTTGCATACATATGGCTGTTTACCGCTGCGGTGTTTATTTTGCTGAATTTGTTCAAGTACTTCAAATTCAAAAATACTCTTAAAAAAAGCTTTATACGTGAAATTGACAACAACATTTCAGAGCTGCGTATTTTTTCAAGCGGAATTGTAAGCTCCCCCTTTCTCATAGGAGTTTTCAAGCCCGTTATCGTCGTACCCGAAATGGAGTTCAGCGAAAGCGAGTTGTCTATGACGGTACGCCACGAAACGGTACACCTACGCCGCCATGACATTATAAAAAAACTGGTAATGAATTTTTTGCGGTGCGTAAACTGGTTCAATCCGGTGTTTTACGTGATTGAAAAGCAGGCGGGAGAAATGTCCGAATTTATCGCCGATGAAACGCTTACGGCAAACGCATCTTATTCCGAGAGAAAAGAGTACGGCAATTTGCTGCTGAAATTTGCCGAAAACGAGGCATATGCGGCTGGTATGTATTCACGTTTAAGCGGAAATGCTTTAAGGCTTGCAAAGAGATTGGAGTTGGTCATGAATAATTCACCGAGAAAAAAATTAAACAAAGCGACAGTCATTACCGGCACAATAGCCGCAATAGCCGTTATTGGCATAAGTGTCAATGCTATGGTCGATATGGTTCCGAAAGACACGGCAAACGACACAATATCGCCTGACAAAATAGTAGAAGCCGTACCTGTTGGACAGCAGCCCGTTGAAGGTTTTACTCTCCTTGAAAGTATTGGAAAAAGACTTCCGACAGATTCATTTGAATTTGAACCCCAAAAATTTTTCCCAACACTAAACATGTATGCTGTTAAAACAACTGAGAGTTATAACAGTTATTCTGTTCAAGATATTGCTTACAGCAACGGACAAGTCATTGTTTTGGGAAATAACGAGGGTGGGTTTTATTTTGAAAAAGGTCAGAGCGGGAGCATTAAAATTTCAGCCAATCTTTCACCAGAATATTCAAATATTGACGGGAAAGGCGAATTACTGGAAATAGGCTATATCTATGACGGAAGTCTGATTGAGCTTTACAGCGGAAAAATTGGTGATAACGAGTTATCAATTAGCTTTGAAGCTGATAATGATGGAGATTATCAATTTTATATTTGCAATGCTTGTGCAGGCTTACAAAATTATAATTATATTTTAATTGAAAAACAAGTTTAAAGGAGAAAAAAGTTATGTTAAAAAAATTAGCAAGTTTATTTTTGGCAGTTGTAGTGTGTGTGGTAACAGCAACGAGTGTTTCTGCTGAAACTTACGCTATAAACAAAGATAA
Source organism: uncultured Clostridia bacterium (assembly GCA_947177545.1). Lineage (GTDB taxonomy): Bacteria > Bacillota > Clostridia > Oscillospirales > Ruminococcaceae > RGIG8773. Next base: position 4,722 of record CAMWVF010000117.1, read on the forward strand.
TGTATCGGAAATATCTCCGATATCGCCGATTGCACGGTCAAGTTTTGATTATGGAAACTTTGACATTGATAACGGAATGACAATGCTTCTTGGTAATGGTAACAGTAATACTAATGGTTGTTTTTACATTGCGGCGGGTTCGACAATAATACTGTCAACAGAATTGACTTCCAATGAATCATATTTGGATATGGGATATTATAATTATGCTAAAGACACATACACAAAATGCTCAAAGAAAGTTTCCTATATGGGAGCCAGTACATTTGTATATACATGCAGCATGACAATATCAACCAGCGGATATTATAAATTTTTTATTTCAAACAATACGGCAAATATATTAACTTTTAAGAATACTTATGTTTCATATTAGAGTCTGAATAAAGAACCGTGTAAAGTGCCAATAATAACCATAAATAAAATA
>CAMWVF010000118.1 GCA_947177545.1 uncultured Clostridia bacterium
TATGTCTCCGCAAGGGGAGCGTCGCTGCCAACGGTTGGTTTTATGCCGATGTTTGTCACACTTTTGTAAATTTTACCCAGCACCTCTGTCTTGGAGGCGTACACCCCGAATTTGGGCATGACCTGCCGCTTAGGGAGATACTGATTAATGGTGGGGAAGTTCAGCGTCCTGCCAAGCTGTCTGCCGTAAGCGATAGGCAGCTTCATGGTGAAATGGCTGCCCAAAAGCAGGTTCGCGGTCTCGATATCACCGCCGCGGATAAGCTCCCGTATCATGGTCGAGGAAATGCGTATTCCTTGATTTTCACGGACGGGGGGGACAACATACAGTCTTATGCCGTGCTTTCTGCAAAGCTTGTCAAGCTCGTCAACGCCGCAGGCAGCCTTCTTTCCGAAGCGGAAATCCTCGCCGCAGGTCACGAATTTTGCGTTGAGCTTGTCGCAGAGAACCAACTCAACAAATTCCTCTCCCGTGAGGTCTTTGAAATTCATAAAATCGGGGGAATAGATGTACCTTACCCCGAGATTTTCGATAAGCTCGAATTTCATTTCTCGGGACAAAATACACTCCACCCCTCCGTTCCCTTTTGAGGTAACGCTCTGGGTGTCAAAGGTAAAAACCGCAGGCTCTATCCCGGGGGTGTTTTCGGCAATATCCGCAGCAAATCTTATAACAGTTTTGTGACCGTAGTGCAGTCCGTCAAAAAGTCCCATAGCAACGGCTGTACTGCTTTTCGGCACGTCGTTTGTTCCTGTAAGGTCGACCATTTAAGAGCTTCCTCCTATCAGAGATTTAGAAATTTAGAGGCAAGAGGCGATACGTTTTTCGCTTTAAGCGAAAAATTTTCAGTAGAAATTCTTGTGTACTCTCAGTATTCCGTTTTCACGGTCAAGGTTGGCAGTACCTATAAAGCTTTCGCCGTAAACCTTAACGGTATTGCCGTCTCCCGAAATTTTTATCCTGTCAAGACTGAGCTTTACGCCGTTTCTGTACATTTTTTCCTGGGCAGGGGAGAGCCGTACCGAGGGAAGTTCCGCAAAAACGTTTTCAATAGGCTTTACAAATTTTGTAAAGCCCTTTCCGGAGTTTGCCGCCTCCTGCAATTGCTCTAAGGTAACGCAGTCCGCAAGAGAAAAACCGCAAGCCGCAGTCCGCACAAGGGAAGTCATTATACCGCCGCAGCCCAGAGCCTCGCCGATATCGTTGATAAGCGTCCTGATATAAGTACCCTTTGAGCAGGAAATTTTCAGAGTGCCGCTTTGTGCGGACGTGTCAAATCCCGCAAGTTCAAGCTTATATATAGTAACTGCACGCGCCTCCCGCTCAATTTCCCTGCCCTGCCTTGCAAGCTCGTAGAGACGCTTTCCTCCCACGGAAACCGCCGAGTACATGGGCGGGACTTGCATTATCTCCCCCCGAAAGCTTTCCAGTACCTTTTCAAGCTGTTCTGCAGTCACCTTTGCGGGACGTTCCTTTGTCACCGTACCCGTAACGTCCTGCGTATCCGTGGTAACGCCAAAGCGGAAGCCCGCTTCATATGTCTTGTCGTGGTCGGGGAGAATATCGCAGACCTTTGTGGCGTGTCCCGCAAAAACGGGAAGTACCCCCGTCGCCATAGGGTCGAGAGTACCCGCGTGTCCAAGGCGCTTCATTTTAAGTATGCCCCTCATTTTGGCAATTACATCAAAGCTTGTGAAGCCTTGCGGCTTGTTCACGCAGATAATGCCGCAAAGCTCATTTCCATTTACGCCAGCCATAGGTCTATACCCAAAGCGGGAGCGATTCCCGACAAAAGCTTCAGCTTAACGTCCTCAAGGTCGCCATTGAGAGTGCACCCCGCCGCCTTGATGTGTCCGCCGCCGTCAAATTTTCGGCATATTGCGGAAACGTCCACATCGGAAGCGGAGCGCATAGATACCTTGAATTTGCCCGCTTCCTTTTCCTTGATGATGACCCCGACCTTGACCCCCTCTATCTGGACGCTCATTCCCGAAATTCCCTCGAATTCCTCTTGGGCAAGTCCCGTTTCCTTTATGGTGTCAAGAGTTACCGCCGCCATTGCACACTGGTCGTCAAGGTAAAATTCCATAGCCGAGTTGATGTACTGCTCAACCTTTAAGCGCGCCTTGCTTTTAAGGTCGAACATCTCTCGGTTTATCCGTTCAAGGCTTATGCCGTAGTCCATAAGCTTTGCCGTGATTATGTGAGCAAGCCGCGTGGTGTTTGCGTACTTGAAGCAGCCGGTGTCCGTGGCAATTCCAGTGTACAGACATTCCGCAATAAGCTTGTCAAGGGGTATCTCCATTTCCGCAAGCACACGGTATATCACTTCGCAGGCAGCCGCAGCGTCGGGGTACACCAAAAGCTGCTTTGCATATTCGGTGTTGGAGATGTGGTGGTCTATGCAAAGATCCACATAGCTTCCGTACTGCGCAAGCTTTGAACCCAACAGCTTGGTATCCGCAACGTCCACCGCCACAATAGTCTCGGGAGTAAATTTCTGCGGTTCGTAGCTGTCGTGCATAAAATAATATCTTTTCGGGAATTCGTCTGAACATATCACATTGGCTTTCTTGCCGATCTTCCGCAGGGCATAGCAAAGCCCGAAGCCGCTGCCCATTGTGTCACCGTCGGGACTTTGGTGTGTGAGAATGTAATAATTGTCATGGGCTTTGAGAAAATCGGCGGTTTCCTTTAAATTTATCTGCATATCAATTCTCCATATCGGTTTTGTCGTTTTCTGTTTCCTCGATTTTTTCAAGCATTCTGGCAATTTCCGCCGAATGTTCTATCGAGTTGTCGGCAATAAATTTCAGCTCGGGACACTTCTTCAGATGCAGCCTGTTTGAAATGTGCCGTTTCATCATGCCGGACGCACTTTCAAGACCCTTTACCGCAGTCTTGGAAGCCTCCGCTCCCTCAATGCTGGAAATATAAACCTTGCAGTGGGAATTATCTCCCGAAAGCTCCGTCCGCACAACTGAAACAAGTCCGGAGTTCACTCTGGGGTCTTTTATCTCCTCACGGATAAGTCCCGATATCTCACGCTTTATATCCTCGGACATACGTCCGTTTCTGAAATTTGGCATATTATCCTCCGTTTTATCTTTTTATGGACGGGTCAGCCCCGTCCGTTTGCACAATACCGCACCTGTTTTGCTTTAGTCGGGACGGTATTCTTCCATATAGTATGCCTCAAAAATATCGCCTACATGAATGTCGTTGAACTTTTCAAGAGTAATACCGCACTCATATCCCTCGGCAACTTCCTTTACATCGTCTTTGAAACGCTTCAGGCTGGACATTTTGTCGTCCGCAATAATGATACCGTCGCGGACAACGCGAATTTCCGCGTTACGTGTGATTTTTCCGCTCAATACGTATGAACCCGAAACCGTACCAACGCTGGAAATCTTGTACACCTGACGTACCTCAACTAGTCCCACATTGACCTCCCGGAATTTCGGAGCAAGCATACCCTTCATAGCCGTTGTTATCTCTTCGATAGCGTCGTAAATAATTCTGTACAGACGAATGTCAACGCCATCCCTCGCCGCATTGTCAGCAGCCACAGGGTCGGGGCGGACGTTAAATCCGACAATTATCGCATTTGAAGCGTTTGCAAGCATTACGTCTCCCTCGGACACCGCGCCTACCGCGCCGTGGATAACACGTACCCTGACCTCTTCGTTTGTAAGCTTTTCAAGGGACTGTTTAACAGCCTCGACAGAGCCTTGAACGTCCGCCTTAACAATGATAGGCAGCTCCTTGATCTCGCCCTGCTCGATCTGACTGAACAGGTTGTCAAGCGTAACTTTCTGATACTGCTTAAACTGCTCCTGCTTAGCCTCGTGCTTACGCTGATCGACAAGCTCTCTCGCAAGTCTCTCGTCCTCAACAGCGTTGAAAATATCGCCTGCCGATGGTACCTCGTCAAGTCCCGTAATTTCAACAGGGTAGGAGGGTCCCGCTTCCTTAACGACCTGACCCTTGTCGTTTGTCATAACACGGACGCGTCCCAATGAAGTGCCCGCAATAATAATGTCGCCCGTATGGAGAGTACCGTTCTGCACCAAAAGCGTTGCGATAGGACCTCTGCCTTTGTCAAGACGCGCTTCGATAACAGTACCCTTTGCAAGCCTGTTGGGGTTGGCTTTAAGCTCTGCGACTTCCGCAACAAGCAGAACGTTTTCAAGCAGCTCGTCAATGCCCTCGCCCGTTTTAGCCGAAACGGGTACGCATATTACATCGCCGCCCCATTCTTCCACAACAAGGTCGTATTCGGTAAGCTTCTGCTTTACGGCGTCAGGGTTTGCGCCCTCTTTATCCATTTTGTTTATGGCAACGATTATTGAAACTCCCGCAGCCTTTGCGTGGTTGATAGCCTCAATGGTCTGCGGCATGATACCGTCATCAGCAGCAACTACAAGAATAGCGATATCTGTGATTTGAGCACCTCTCGCTCTCATGGACGTGAACGCCTCGTGTCCCGGAGTGTCAAGGAAAGTAATTTCCTTGCCGCTGCATGTAACGCGGTACGCACCGATATGCTGGGTAATTCCGCCCGCCTCGGTGGAAGTAACGTTTGCGTTTCTTATCTTGTCAAGCAGAGAGGTCTTGCCGTGGTCAACGTGACCCATAACAACTACAACGGGAGCGCGCTCGATGCCGTCCTCTTCCTTGTCGTCCGAGTCGTCGATAAGACGTTCCTCGATGGTGATGATGACCTCTTTTTCAACCTTTGCACCCAATTCCTCCGCAACGAGAGAAGCGGTGTCGAAGTCAATGACCTGATTTATGGTACACATCTCACCAAGCTGCATAAGCTTTTTTATGACCTCGCTTGCCGCAACTTTAAGCCGTACCGCAAGCTCCGAAACAACTATCTCGTCGGGGATAAGAACCTTTAACTGCTGCTTTCTCGCACGTTCAAGCTCCAATCTGCGGAGCTTCTCAGCCTCTGTCTCCTTTTTGTTGGAGTACTGCTGGCTCTTTCGCTGCTGGGACTTCTGCGTAAGCTTCTGCTTTTTGGAGAAGTTGTCTTTCTTGCGGTTGTTTCCGCCTGTTGCGTTAGCCATGTTGTCGTACTTCTCGTTGTATTTGTCCATTTCGACATAAGAGCCTCTTGTGTCTACAGTGTGTATCTTC
>CAMWVF010000119.1 GCA_947177545.1 uncultured Clostridia bacterium
CCCCCCCTTTTTTTTTTTTTAATGATACGGCGACCACCGATATCTACTCGCGTAAGATAGTCGGCTGCGTCATATGTTTATAAGAGACAGGCCCTGAGTATGCCAGAACACGCCGCCTTTGCCGTCTGTTTCGACAGCTTTGGCTGTAGATCCAATAGCTTTTTTTACAGCAAAATACTGATGATAACCGCCGAGAATTTTTATTTGCTCTGTCCCGTCATTTGAAAAGCAGATGAAATTTTTGATAATATCAAGGAAACGTTCTTTTTGAAAAATCCCCTCAAAAAAAGTGTCAAACTGCGCGTGTTGAGTGTTTTCATAACTTCCGTCCGTGGTTTTCCAATCCATGAATCTGTCCTCTCCCGAGGTGATAGTTCCCGCCTTTGTGGTAAGCTGGTCGCTGATAACGCAGATTGCATTATAAATAAACATCGAGGGAATATCCTGCATATAATTGCGAAGCTGTGTATATGCTTTTTCTGCGTCAGTTTCTTCTCTGGACGGGGATTTAAGCTCCATTATCACAACAGGCAGACCATTCAGAAAAATCAATATATCGGGACGCCTTGTGTCGTTTTCAACAAACGTCCACTGGTTTGAAATAATAAAAGAATTATTGTTTACATTTTCAAAATCGACAAGATAAATTATGGTCGACTTTTGCTCTCCCTTTTCGGTATAGCGCACTTCTACGCCATTTTGCAGATAGTCCGTAAAAACAGCATTTTTCTGCACAAGCTCGTTGTTTTCAAAGTTACGCAGTTTAAACAAGGCTTCCTTTACAGCGTCATAAGGCGCGCCCTTGTTTATTCTGAAAAGGCTTTCTTCAAGCGCCTCCTCATACAGCGGCGAACGGAAATCACGCTCGATATTCGGGGCGTATATGTAGTCGTAGTTCAGGCGGGTTTGGAACAGTTCTATTATGGCGTTTTCGTAGTTGGCTTCGGTGTAGGACATGAAATCACCTCCATGAATTTATAGTTTTTGTATATCTAACTTGTACCCATTATTCTGCATTTCTTTTGCCAATGAAAGTTTGGCTTCTTCAATATTATCTTTAAATGGCATATATAATAAACCTTGAATATCTGACGGTGACTCCATATTCTCTGCTTGTGATAATAATATAGCAACTTTTCTTCTCCCGATTTTTGCAAGTAGCATTCCTAATTCTAAAACGACATTTTGACGTACTCTATATTTTTTATTATCTTCATCATTTTTTGCATATCCTATATCATCAGGAGTAGCTAAAACAATTGCAAAATTAACTTGAGAAATATATTCTTCAAGTTTTTCGATAACCGTTTGACCAGATGATACAAGCTGATCTAAAATCAATGGTTCTAAATCCCAACGTCTTAACAGAGCTTCTAATTGTGTTCGAGCATTATAATCGTGTCCATATACCACAAATACTTTATTATTTTGACAGTTATTGGATGCATTGTTAGTTTTAGAAAATAATGGGGAAACCTCATTAGTATTTTTCCCTTGAAAACTTGTTTTGCCACTATCCCAACAGTTTATCAAACACCCATTACTCAATTTTAGTACAGTTGCTTTGTCATTACCGTTTCGTCCCTCACTTACTACGTTAAATCCATTTTGATTTAATACCTTTTTCACTTCTGTTACATTCATAATTAAAACCTCCAAATAAAAAATTATATTTTCACCGCTATGCCGCCTAAATTTTGACCTTTGAAACGTCGATCTCGCCGTTCATCAGTTTGGGCAAGAGCGTGTCGCGGAGATTGGCAAGATAATGACTTTCTGTACGATTTGCGATAATAGCATCATAGATGGGCTTTAATAAATTGTCTATTTGGGAATAATCAGCTACATTAGGAATGAAAACGACAGCTTTTGCTAATTCATTTCGCTTTATATGTCCCATTGTAGTAGCCATATCGGCAGCAATATCTATAAAGTGGTTTAAATGAAATTTTGTCCATGAATAATAAAACCATTTTTCATATTTATTAGATATAACTTTAAACAAATGTTGATTTAAACCACATGTATCCCCACACCAAAAGTCAACCAACAAACTTCCCGACCATGAAAAAATGACATCACCATTTTTTACAATATAATTGCTTGGTATGGACGGTGAACACAGTTCACTATTTGAATCACAAATTCCTTGACGCAGTTCCTTTATTTTAAGAACTGGCAGTCCAATTTCATTTTCTTTAGGTCTAAATTTCTGCATAGCAAGACCATTTATATAGTCTGCAATATCCAGCAATCCACTTGTTATCCAATTGCTTGGCATAACCCCACCAAACGGCTCAAAATCCACAAACCAAGACTTAAAAATCGCCTGAGCCTGCTGCTCTAAATTTTCATTTATCGCTGTATTTACAGCGATTTTATCATGTATTTTTTGCAAAATCGCGATAATCTTTCTTTGTGAAGTTATATCAGGGATTTCAATGTCTATCTTCTGAAAAGTAGTAGAGGGGCGAGCCAATGCAGGCACACCTACTTGTGAAGCATTTGACAAGAGCTTATATTGTCCTGTACGGGTATGAAAGTAATAGACCATATATTCAGGAAGAACTTTATCATTGCACCGAACTTTAAATTGACTTTGGGAAATAACATATCTCTCGTATTTTGAATTTTGCGGAATTAAGACAATCTGTCCTAATGTTCCACGATGCGTGATAACAATATCACCACGGTAAGCATTAGCCTTCTTCAAGGAATCAGCCTTTTCTTCGGTAACATATCGAAATGAATTCTCTTTAAGTTCATATCCTTCAAGATTACTACCGTTGAGAACAGGCACACCATCATCAACAAAGCATTCAACCTTTATGTTAGAACCGAACGGTCCCATTGATATTTCATCTATCAATTCGGATATAAAATGTGTTTCATATGTCATATCCAATCGCCCCCAATTTCTCCCTGATCTCATCTTCCAGCTCATGGGATTTCTTAAACATATCCGAAAGCTCAGAGGTCAGCCGCTGCATTTTCTCCTCAAAAGGCTCGCCGTCGTCCTCCTGCTCCTCAATTCCAACATACCGTCCAGGTGTAAGTATAAAGTCCTGCTTTGCTATGTCCTCGGTGGTTACCGCGGCGCAAAATCCCTTGACATCTTCAATCGTGCCGTTCTGAAATGCTGTAAATGTGTCCGCAAGCTTTGTAATATCTTCATCGGTAAAGTCACGGTGCTTGCGGTCAACCATATATCCCATTTTTCGCGCGTCTATAAAAAGCGTTCTGCCTGACTGCCTTTTGTTTTTTGTAATGAACCATAAAGTCACGGGAATTGTAACGCTGTAAAAAAGCTGCGTCGGCATTGCAACGATACCCTCAACAAGGTCGTCCTCAATAATTTTTCTGCGTATCTCTCCCTCGCCGCTTGACTGCGTGGAAAGCGCGCCGTTTGCCAGAACAAGACCTATTTTTCCATTCGGCGCAAGGTGATGTATCATATGCTGAATCCAAGCATAGTTGGCGTTTACCGCAGGAGGTACGCCGTATTTCCAACGCTTATCGTCACGGAGCTTGTCCTGTCCCCAGCTTGAAAGATTGAACGGAGGATTTGCCATAATAAAGTCCGCCTTTAGCGTCGGGTGCAAATCATTAAAAAACGTATCGGCGTGATATGAGCCGAAATTAGCGTCAATTCCGCGGATAGCCATATTCATTTTAGCCATTTTCCAAGTATCGGCATTGGATTCTTGACCGTATACCGAAATACGGTCACGGTTTCCGCTGTGAGCCTCAACAAACTTTGCCGACTGTACAAACATACCTCCGCTTCCGCAGCACGGGTCGTATACACGGGAATTTTCATAAGGCTTCAGAATTTCAACAATAGTTCTTACAATACTTGACGGAGTGTAAAATTCGCCGCCCTTAACGCCCTCATGCGCCGCAAACTGAGCAATGCAGTATTCATATGTACGCCCCAGCAGATCCTTGCTGTTTTCGGTATCGTCCATATTCATGTTGTTTGTAAATATGTCCACCACATCTCCCAAAACTCTTTTATCAAGGTCGGGATTGGCATAGTTTTTAGGCAAAACATTTTTAAGGGACTTATTTTCCGTCTCAATTTCTGTCATTGCATTGTCAATGACCGTTCCGATCTCGGGAGTATGCGCCGCCTCGGCAATAACATTCCACCGTGCTTTTTCGGGAACAAAAAATATATTATCGGCAGAATAAGCGTCACGGTCGCCCTCAAAGCCGTCTCCCTCATTGACAAGTTTAAGGTAATGCTTTTCAAATGCGCTTGAAATGTACCGCAGAAAAATGAGTCCCACAATTACCTTTCTGTATTCAGCCGCAGGAATATGACCCCAAAGGACGCACGCCGCGTCCCATATTTGTTTTTCAAAGCCTATATTTGCGTTATTTTGTGCCGACATTTGTGATTCCTCCAAATTTTAGTTATAATAATTCATAATAATTATATCATATTATTTGGCAAATTGCAACATAAATTTACACATTTAATTACATTTTTAGGAAATGCATCACAATATTTGAATATGACAAAAGTCGGTATCTCGTTTGATACCGACTTAAGTTTTATACTATTATATTAGAAAGGCTTTCAAGAGCGTTCTTAATTTCACTGACAAGCCTTGCCGTCTCCCTGTCATAATCGGAATAATAATCCTCGTCCTCGTCGTCATCTTCTTCGGGAACATCTCCGATATAATCAAGCATTTCATTAAGGCATATTGTGAGTGCTTCTTTAATACCATTCGCAAGATTTGGGCTTTCCTCGGCAGTTTCAGCAATGTACTCCTGAAACGCTCCGCAGGTATAGTCAAGCTGCTCGGCGGTCAAATCTTCCAAAAACGCTTCCATGTTTGTTTATAAAAGGGAAATGGGTCGTAACAATTATTTTGTCCGCATGGATTTTACCGCCGTTTGTAACAGCCGTTGTACCTATCATTTCCCGAACGAAGGTATGCTCGTAAATATTCAAATCTTTTGCAATTGAAAAAAGAAATTTCAGCGGGTGGAATTGCGCCTGAGTTTTGAAGCAAACCTCTCCGGCAACATTTATCTGAAGCGGCAGATGTTTGGCAAACACAGCGTCATAACCGATTTTGGAAAGAGCGT
>CAMWVF010000120.1 GCA_947177545.1 uncultured Clostridia bacterium
TGTATAGAGCCATGTACAAGGATTCCATTGGACTGGATATTTCGTCCTCCGCTCTGGTTGATACCAACTACAAACGCGTCCTTGATATGCTGGATAACTTTTTGAGCGGTCTGGACGGCAAGCCTGACGCGCTTCTTGGCGGTTCAAAAATCATCACAAAATTGCAGGCTGTAGCGAGACGGGCGGGGTACCTTAGTCAGAACGAGGACAGCTTCGGGCGCAAGGCGTTGGGTTACAACGGCATTGAGTTTGTCGATCTCGGCAAATACTTTGACGGCACAAAGACTGCCGACGTTGCGGACGTGTACGATACCGATGAGGCGACGGGACTTTGCGACCTTTACGCTGTAAAATTCGGCTTGGACGGCTTCCACGCGGTATCTCCCGCAGGCGGCAAGATAATCAACACCTATCTGCCAAACATGACTTTGCCGAAAGCGGTAAAAGAGGGCGAGGTTGAAATGGTTGCGGCAGTGGTACTCAAAAACACCCTCAAGGCGGGCGTTATGCGTGGTATCAAGGTAATATGATTGGAGGGATTTACGAATGTTACACAAGATTTCTTTGGATAACAAATTCAGCGGGGAGCATTTCGGACTTGTGTTTGTCAATAGAGAGGCGCACACCGAGGACAAATTCCTTGCGTCCCGTCTGCGGGGCAAAGGCTATCATGTTACCGCCGAGGCGGTCGCTGATGATGAAGCGGTATCAGATACGGGCGAAACTCCCGAAGCTCCGCCCTTTATTGACGTTGACGAGGAAGTTTTTGAAGCCGCCGAACAGCTTGCTGAAGCGGGCGGCTTTACTCTGTTTGACCTTGAGCGTATGACGGTTGCACAACTCAAGGAATATGCCGAGGCAGGAGATGTTGACCTCGGCGGTGCTAAAACCAAGGCGGATATTATTGCAATAATTACAGCGGAAATGCTCGCTGATGACGTTCCCGAAGCGGAGTGATTTCATGGCATACGCTGATTACGATTTTTACAAAGATGTGTACAGAGGCACGTTGTCCGAAGCCGATTTCCTGCGGCTTGCGGAACGTGCCTCCGATTATATCGACGGCAGGACGGAGTATATTTTGAAGTCCGCAGGTATATCCGAGGATATGCGGCTTCGGGTCAAAAAAGCCTGCTGTGCGGTTGCGGAAACTATTCGGGACAACGAGCGGGGCGTAAAGACTTCCGAAAAGGTTGGAAATTACTCCGCGACGTTCGGGACGGTTACACAGCGTTCGGCGGAGCAGCGGCTGGACGATACCGTACAGCTTTATCTTGCCGATCTAATCAAAGGGGTGAAATGGATATGATAACGAACGGCGACTGTACAATAGTCCGCACAGACGACAACGGCGAATATTTTATCGTCGGGACGTACCCCTGTATGTGGCAGGAGGTTGAGGCTTACGAGGTGAAAAAGTACGGCGAGGAAAACGCTGACAAGGCTTCGATTTGGGTACCAGATATTTCGGCGGACGTTAAAAAGCACGACTATATTGTCCGCGGGGAGCTGACGGATATTTCCGAATTTGACCCCGATACCGCTTTGACGGTTATGTCCGCTTCAAAGCTTGATTACGGCAGCGAAGAAATGCAGCATATTGAGATCGGGGCGAGGTGAGGTTATGTCTGGGTTTACTATCAAACCAACGAGACAGCTTTTGCGGGAGCGGGGGCTGCTTGAGGGCGGAAAAGTCCAGAAATTTATTGACAGCGAGTGCATTCGGCACATGGATAAGTACACGCCTATGCAGACGGGTTTTCTGAAGCGTTCCGTTATTCTCGGTTCGGTTATCGGGTCGGGGATTTTGAAGTACATAGCCTCGTATTCACGCTCCGTGTACTATAACAATGCGGGCAGGGGCAATGAGGGTACCGCAAACGGCGGCAAAAGGGGGCGGAAATGGTTTGAGGTAATGAAAACTTTTCACCTGTCCGAAATTGTGGAGGGTGCGAAAAAAATTGCAAAGGCTGTTAAAGCCGAGAAAAGGAGATGATCTTTTGAGTATTATCGAGGGCGTTCGGGAGTATATGGCGGCGTGTCCCCTGCTTGCGGAGATACCGCTGAAAGGTCGGTATATCGACTGGACTGACCCGACTGCCAACAATTACGGCATCATCATTGACAGCGACATAAAAATAAAGTCCTTTATCACGGGCGGCGGCAAGTATGAATACAATTTCTTTCTTCAAGCCCGTCTCCGTGCCGAGGACAAAAAGTCCCTTGAAAACGCGGAGTGGGTGGAGCGTATGGAGGAATGGTGCAGAGAGCAGACCGCCGCGAAGAATTTCCCGAAAATGCCTAAGGGCTGCACGCCCACTAAGCTGTCCGCGGCGAACGGTTCGCTTTTTGAGCGGGACAAAACGGGAAACACGGGATTGTACCAGATACAATTTAAACTAAACTACACTAAATCAGGAGGTAATTGATTATGAGCATTTACAAGGTACCGGAAAACACAAATATTGAGGAAACCGCACAGCGCACCGACATACTCCATTTTATGGACGTGACAAAGCTTGCTAAGGACGCTCAAGAGGGCGACACCGTATGGTCGCAAATGGGCGTTGGTTGGACTTCCAACACGGAAAGTCCCTCGGCGCAGACTAAAGAAAGAAAATTCATCAACGAGAAGTCCAAGAGGAAAAATATCACAAGCTATGCGCCCAGCTTCGGTTTTGAGGTTTTGCTTATGTTCAACAAGCCCGAAGTCCGAACGGTGTACGACATATATACCAAACGCAAAACGGGTACGGACGCGGTTGTGACGGTCGTTACCGTTGACGCTTTTGAAGAAGCTGTGAACGGCTATTACCCCGCGCGTAATGGCAGGTACGCCGTTGAGGTATCGTCCTGCGACGACGATGACGACATGATAATCAAGGGCAACCTTAACGGTCAGGGCGACGAGTCTATCGGCTGGTTCGACCCCAAAAACGGCGAGTGGTCTGATGAAGACCCTGCCGCACAGCCTGTAAGTCAGAGCAGTACACACGCTGCTGACGAAAACGAATAATTTTTTAGGAGGAATTTTTTATGAAATCGAATGTACCAAATATGCAGAACGGCGTTGTTAAAGCCGGGGAATTTTCTTACACACGGAAGTCCCGCACACTTAAAGCCTACGGCGAGGAATTTACCATTCCCGTCAAGACCGTTGAGTTCGGCGACAAGCTGGACGAGATCGGCGCGGAGCTTGCAGGGGCTAAAAACACCTCGGAGGTTATCCGCGTTACCAAAAAGGGCATTGCCCTTTTCATCGGCGAGGAGGCTACCGAGAAACTTTACCCCGAAGAAAAATTTATGGAGCTTGATGTAGACGAGGTAATTGAGTTCTGGAGCGCGCTCAACTTCGAGCTTAACCGCGCCCAGAACGAGCGTCTCGCGCGGTACGCCGCGGCGAAAGCCATACGCAGATGAGCAGCCTGTTCAACGATACCCTGCCGACGGAATATGAGTACGGCGGCAGGGTCTACGATTTTCAGACGGATTTCCGCGAATGGATAAAATTTGAGCTGCTCCTTACGGACAGTGACATTCCCATGACCGACAAGGCGCAGCGGCTTGTGGAGATAATTTTTCCCACCGTTCCGCCCGATGAGCGGCTGTGGGAGTTCCTGCTCTGGTTCTACAAGTGCGGTCGGGAGCCGCTGAAAACAAAGTCCTCCGGTGGGGCAAAAAAACAAACCGCCGTCTACTCCTTTGAGTACGACGACGGCTATATTTTTGCCGCGTTTTTAGAGGTTTACGGTATCGACCTTGTGGACGTTCCCTATCTCCATTGGTGGAAATTCAAGTCTCTTTTCCGCGCGCTCCACGATTGCAAATTTACGGATATTATGGGGTACCGTTCCGAGGAGCTTAACAGCAAGACCCCCGAATACCGCAGGAAGTTTATTGAGGATATGAGGCGGCTTTACGCGCTGCCGCGTTCTCTTTCAGAACAGCAGAAAATTGATGAGCTTAAACGGATTAAAAAGCAGGCGGGGTATTGATAAAAATATTTTTTATTGAAAATTATATATCACTGCTTACGGTTTCGTATGTAATTTCAAATGAGATGTGTTTATCTATTCCTTCTTCTTGAAAATCCGAATAGACAAGTTTCATTGAAATGTTTGCACCGTTTTGATCGCTCCAATTGCTTTTATATGTAGCAATATTTTCAAAGCTAAAGCTATCATCACTAACAAGTGGTGGTTCTGTGAGGTCTTTATAATTTGGATTTAACATCTCAAAGCTTGCGCTTTCGGGAGCACCGTATTTTTCTATGTATTTCTTGTATAAAGTATAATACATTGAATTGATTTGCAGATCGGTTTTACCACTACAATCAAATTTGTAGTCTGCTCCCGTGAGTGCATCGTTTTCAAAATAATAGTACAATTCGGCGGTATAATCTGTAACGCTAACGTTTTTATAAACTAAGCGGTAACCGTTCGACCCTGTTTCGCCGAATTCATTTTCAGAGTTTGGAGCACCCTCATTGGCAATAACACCCTCTTTTGACATACCCCATTTAACATTTCTGAAATCGGGGTCTTCAGCATTTGTTATAGCCGTTGTTACTGCTTCTATTGTGTCCTGCGGGATATCATTTTCAACCGATTTCTTTGAGCAAGCGGTGAACATTAGCATTGCAGTAAGTAAGACGATTATTTTTTTCATGAAAAAATCTCCTTATGTAAAATGTAATTTTTTACAGTATACCATAAACGAGAAAATTTTTCAAGTCTTTTTTAGAAAGGGGGCATGATATGAAACCCATAAAACCTAAAAAACACAAAATTTTGTGTCCTCATTGCAGTTGTCCGACACCGATAATGGCGGACGAAAATGCAGTCTGCAAAGGAATATATGTCAAATGTAAGGGGGCACACTGCAAAAAAGAATTTGAAATTAAAATAAACGAAAACGAAATCAAGTAGTGCCTGTGTGCCGATGATTTCACTAACTTTTGTGAGGTGAGAAAATTGGTAGACGGTTCCTTGATTTTTGGTACAGGTATTGACAACAGCGGTTTTTCAAGCGGTGTAAGCA
>CAMWVF010000121.1 GCA_947177545.1 uncultured Clostridia bacterium
GTGTTGGGATCTGGAAAGATATGAGCTCTTTCTTTCCATGTCTCTTTCTGATTTGTCTGCTATAAATATGAATATGTAAAAACGGAGGTCGGCATATAAAAATACGACCTCCGTTTTTTATTTTATAATATTGAAATATTTAATCTTACCGGTAAGGCGGTTGAGCATGTCAAGTCTTACTCTTTGCTCAAATTCGGGCTTTGCAAAGTAATAAACATACATCTCCAGCATATTTATATCGCCGATAGTACGTCCTTCAAGCTTGAAGTGCTTAAAGCCGAGAGGGACATATTTTGTCTCTATATCATCGGGAGAAATATGGGTGCGGAATTTGTTTATTTCGTAAATATCATAACCCATATATTTGCAGTCAAAAGGCTCTTCAATAATATTGTCGGAGTTCATGCCAAGTGTCTGAGCCATTAAGCATATCTTTATCTGATACTCGCCGATCGCGCTGTAGTGATCACCTCTCCTCTGGCATTCGGGCTGACAGCAGGCGTTCACAAGTATCTCGCATCTGGCTCTGTCCTTTATAAGAGCCAGTTCATCGAACTTGTTGTTCCAGTTGTAGTCTATGACCACAAGATTGTAGTTTTTGTCAAGTTCGGCGTTAAGGTCGTTCATATCCCGTATCTGCTTGCAGGTCGAGGAGGTTATCTTATAGTTCGGATATTTTTCACGAATATATTCTTCAAGTATTGGGGACATAACAATGACCTCGTTCAAGCCGTTATTGGCAAGTTCCATTATTTCGTTGCAAACCTTGTCGCTCAAATGCTTTTCTTCTATGGCGGGGTTTGTGAATGTAAATCTCAGAGGTATTCCTCTGCCGTTGAATTCCTTGAGTATCTTTTTGGTAAGTTCGGGATTGTATTTTCCTCCGACGATTCTGCCGCCGTTCCATATAGAACCGCTGAAGCAGCCGAATACAGAAGCTATCCTTATGCCGTCGCGAAAATATTCGGGATGTTCTTTCATATAGTCAAACATCAGAAGATTAAGACTGTAATGATCTGTAAAATTCGGGAGATGATAATTGATTTCCATGATAATTCCCTTCCTTTAAATATTGATTTTTAAATCTGTATGCGTACGGTCAAGGCGTTGAAAGTTATCTTCTTCCCCCGCTTCCCCCGCCTCCGTGACTGCTTCCGCCGTGGCTGTGACCGCCGCCACCGCTTCCTCCGCTGTCGCTGTTAATTCTGGTGCGGGTTGTGTACTCACGGACAAAGCGATCCTGCCGCCTGTACATATTTATAGTATTGCTGTTTAAATAGCAGTTAGCCGTCGGCGCATGATGAAATTTGTACCTGTTCAAAACAATAGCAATACCTATCACCGCAGCCACGGTTCCCGCTGCTATTGCGGCAAAAAACACTGTTAAATCAAAATGAATCAATATGCCCTTTGAACCGATATTGCTGTCGTATTCAACAGTTCCGCTGCTGTAGTATTTCTCCAAACAGCGGTAAAATGTTTCAAGATGTCCCACATCGTCGTAAGCGAAGTACTTCTTGTTGCACGCATCTATCATGCTGTCAAGGCGGCTTGTGTTGAAATAATTCAGCAGGTCTCCGTCCATTGAAAAATAACGGTAGTCCAAATCTATCAGGTAAACAATTGAAGAGCTGTCGCTGCCGAAGTGGTCGTCATAGTAATCCTCCGCATAACGCATGGCGCGTTTACCGTCTTCACCAAAGCCGGTGTCCGTCGTAACGACTGCGATGTTCCAACCCGTAAGGTCGGAAACCGCCTGCTGTTTTGCTTCAAGCTCCGCAAGATTGCTTTGAGTATAAAGTCCCGCCTTGTCATCTATAAAGGATTCGGCTGCCGACACGGGAAGCGTTGCCGCCGCTGCGGAAATTACTGCCGCAGCTAAAAATACAAAAAGCTTTTTCATGCGATCATTCCCCCTATCAGTCCGCCTAAAATTGCAAATACCAGAAACAGTGCCGCACCCAAAAGCGCAAGCTTTGCCCCCGACACGGGAGGTATGCCCGCCACCTTGCCGGTCTGACCGTTAAGAGCAAAGAAATATTTTTTGCCCTTGTGAATGTACGTCATGAACCAAACCGGCAGCATTGCGTAATGCCACGCAGCCTTTTTAACAGACAAATTTGCGGACTGCTTCGACACCGAGGTGTAGCCGTTAATGTCGTTCATAAGCACCTGCTCCGCACCCTGTCTCATGCGTTCCTTTATTCGGGGGAAAGCAGTCTCCTTGTCCACGTCGTATTTGTCGGCGTAAAAGCCGCTGAAATAATTCATGTTAAAGGGCACGAACTCGCTGTAATCAAACGGCTCGACAGCGTCCATAAGAGCGTCGTCCAGCTTTTTGGAGCCGTCGGCGGGGACGCCCTTGTACTCCATTTCCGCCGCTCTTTCAACACTGTAGACCCTTGTGTGAGTAATGCGGTAGTTCCCAGAAACATAGGAGCTGACGTTCTTTGCGTCGCAAACCACAGAGGAGTCTATCGTGCAGTCCGAAAGCCAGAACGGGACATAAAGCCCCACCATTTTTTCAAGCTGCTTTTTGGACTTGAAGTCGCCCGGCAAAAACCATTTTTTAGCGCACCAGTCCTCAAAGGATTTTTCCGCAAGGTCTCTCGTGTACTTGAACGGAATGATAAGCTCTGGCTGCAATGCTCCCGAGACCCGTCCCTTTAAAGCCACCGCGCTGTGGCAGTAGTGACAGAAGGTAGCTGCTGTGTTTTCGTCCGAAACAATTTCCGCGCCGCAGCTTTCGCACAGGTAAAGATTGGTGTGTCCGCTGAAATAATTGTCCTGCTCCGCCGCAGTCTTTCGCTCTGTTTTGTTGGCTGCGTTTATTTCCTCCTCGGTAAAATCCGAGCCGCAGAAGTCGCAGATAAACCGCTGTGCGTCGGGCTTGAATTCCACCGCCGCACCGCAGTTTGGACATTTAAGCTGTAATGCTTCCATTTGGCAAATTTATCCTTTCATTTGTTGATAAATCATTTTTTCTTTTTCTTGGAAATAATACCCGCAATAACCGCTCCGACTATAAGTACTGCCGCAATAATTACGGCGATAAGATAAACGTTTGCCGAGACGTTGCCCGTGGCGGGGACTGCTGTCGCCGCATAAGACCAAAGCATAACCATGCTCCTTTCATTATTCGCTTTTATACAATTATAACACCTTTCCGCCAAAATAGCAAGAACTTTTCACAAATAAAAAAGGCTCTCCCCAAAATCGGAAAAAGCCTTTAGGTATTACATTTTATCTTCCGCCGTATTTGTAATGGCGGAAGCTCCGCTCTGGGATATCGAACCGCCATGAGGTCATCATGCTTTGTGTGCGCATTGTCCGCGCGGCGTTGAAAAGAAAGTCCGCTGTCATTACCGTCATAAGCGAAGCTCCCAAAACATTGGATACCGTTGGGTCAAGTCTCATAAGAGCCTCCATGATACGCTCAAAGAAGCAGTCCATAAAAACGGTTATTACCACCGTAAAGCCAATGCTTGTCGGTATCGAGGTGTAACGTGTTATATGCATGGGGATTGAGGTGTAGTCCCACAAAATTATATGGCAGGACTTTTCGATCATCTTGCCCAAGATTATCTCTCCAAGTGACACGCACACAAAGGTTATGGTAAAGTATGCGGCAATTCGTATGCCTACGTTGTTTTCAACTCTGTCGTTAAGGTCGTTGATGTACGTCCGCGGATTCTGGGGCGTACCTAAAAGCAGGTAGAAGCCCATTACGGCAAGCCCGTAGCCAAGCAGGAAAGGGGCAAACATATTGCGGTTGTCCATATAGCCCTTACGCGCGGCGAGCCATAAATTTTCAAGGGTAAATCCGAGGAATGAGATTATCGCCGTCATTATCAGCATTGAGCTTATGCTGTAATCAATTTCGGTAATTTTCATATAGTTCGCTCTCCTTTCTTTTTATTATTAATAATTATAATGCCTTGTCCGAAAAATATCAATAGACAGTTTTTTTGTTTTGCACAATTTTTGTCCTATGGGTTGAAAATGTCCTTAAAATAGGGTATAATTGCAGTATAAAAGAATACGAGGGAGCTGTTTGAAAATGGATATAAAGCTTTACGAGCATAGGGTAAGCTACTACGAGACGGACCAAATGGGCATAGTTCATCACTCGAATTACATTCGCTGGTTTGAGGACGCGCGTGTGGATTTCCTTGAGCAGGTGGGGTACTCCTACAAAAAAATGGAGGATATCGGGGTAATGATAGTTGTGCTGGGGGCTTCCTGCGATTATAAAATTTCGGCGCGGTTCGGGGACAATGTTGTTATTATCCCGAAGATAGCGGAATTCAACGGCTTTAAAATGACGGTGACATACCGCGTCCTTAATAAGACGGACGGCGCTCTTATGGCGACCGGCGAGACAAGGCACTGCTTCACCGATCTGAACCTGAAGCCCGTGCGTACAAAAAAAGATTACCCCGATATTTACAAGCTTTTTTACGATTTTATAGACGTTGATCTTGATAAGTGAAAGGTGGTTTTTATGAATAAGTTTTTTGCGGACGAAAACAATGTGCGTGTGCTCGGCAGAAGTCTTTTTCGGGACAATATTCGTTACCTAAGCTGGAGCTGTTCGGGGGTGGAGTTCCTTTTCACAGGCAGCAAACTTACCGCCGAGATATGGACGGATTGGGTTCATGACGAGCCGTGGAAGGATATTTTTCAGCCGTATATTGCAGTTTTTGAGGACGGCGAGAGCGTTCCCCGAAAACGTCTTGCAATAGAGGCAGGGACGAACAGCTGCACTGTTTATGAAAGCAGTTCGGTACGCACCGTCAAGATAAAAATTTTAAAGCTTTCCGAGGCGGCGTTCAGCAAAATCGGTATTGTCAGCCTTTCGGGGGACGGCGATATTGTTCCCACAAAACCGCAGTCCCGACGGTTTGAATTTATCGGGGACAGTATTACCTGCGGCTTTGGCATTGAGGGAAAGTCCGCCGAAGAGGGCTTTCGGACAGAGACGGAAAATTCCTACATAACCT
>CAMWVF010000122.1 GCA_947177545.1 uncultured Clostridia bacterium
GCTTATTTGTGTCAACCATAAAATACCTCCTTATTTTTTCGTTTCCTATTGACTTTTTCTTTGCTTTATGATATTATTGTAGCATAAAAGAAAGAAAATCGCTATAACAATGTCGCAAAAATTTATGTAGCAATTTTAAGGAAGTGGAGGCTGATTTTATGCTAAATGCTACAAAACTTGACCCTATCAATGTAGCAAATGGTGATAGATTACGGAAGGCACGCGAGAAAAAAGGATTTACACAAGAAGAACTTGCAGAAAAGGTGTCTATTCTTCCTAATTCGAAGCGTAATAACTGCAATCGAAATACCATAAGCCGTTACGAAAATGGAAGTCAACCTATTTCAAGAGAGTATGCGGTTTTGTTTTCACAGGTTCTTGATGTAAGTGCTGAATATCTTCTTGGAGAAGATGATTTGCCAACAAAATCAAAAATGAATATCAGAAAATTTATTAAACATATTAATGATTGGGATAAAAGATACTTGGCATTTGAAATTATGGCATTTAATTCGGGATATACTTTTGATTTATTTAAAACAGATGATAATGGTATAGTAAAATTAGATGAAGCATTAAACGCCATAAAGCGTGGATATGAAATAAGACGCAATAATGAAATTGTTGGGTACATTTCACTTGAAAGATTTAACTGTATGGTGTATTCCATACAAGAACAAACAGAACTATATATAAAACAATATTTAAGGGAGGTTTCCGATAATGGCAACAATAACCCAACGAACAAATAAAGACGGTTCAGTCGTTTACCGCATAAGGGTTTTCGGAGGACGTGACTCGGAGGGCAAGCAGCGGATTTTTCAAACGACGTGGAAATCCGACCCTAAAAAGTCTGAAGCATATAACAAAAAGGCTCTGAACAAGTTTGCCGCCGATTATGAGTCAAAATGCCTGTCGGGTGAAGTTGCCGAACAGCGTGTCCTATTCGGCACGTACTGCCGTAGGCTTGTGGACGATAAGCACCGCGAACTTTTACCGTTCCCTTTACCCGCTCCTGCATGATATAGACGGTGTCCCGCTCTCGTTAGTCAATTCAAACACACTGAATAATCTGTACAGAAACCTGCTTGACAAGCCTGCTGTTTCAGATACACGGTATCGTCTTAAAACCAAAACAGACCTGCTGAAACTTGGAGCAGTACTCAATAAGACGCAGTTTTCCCAAAGGTATGGAATAGCCTCTACTACTCTGAACGCCGCAATAAACGGTAAGAGCATATCACAGCAGACGGCTGCCAGGATTTCAGAAGCTTTGAGTATGCCAATTTCAAGCTTGTTCAACGTTTGCGAAAGCAATAAAAAGGCGTTGAGTGCCTCCCAACTCCACAAGGTTCACAGCCTTGTCAGTATGGTATTGTCCGAAGCTCTCAAAGACGGACTCATTACTTCCAATCCTGCGGAGCGGGTAAGATTGCCTAAAGTTGAGAAGTCCGCACCAAGATACCTTGAATCGGAAGAGATAGGCGCACTTTTAGAGGCGGCAGAACATGAGCCTCTGGAAGTAAAGGTGTTTGTGTTCCTTGCTGTTGCAACAGGCGCACGACGGGGTGAATTGTTGGGTCTGCAATGGTCTGATGTGAATTTCACTTTTAATCAGATTGAGATACGCCAAGCTGTATATTACCGTTCTGCTTCGGGAATCTATATTGATACGCCCAAAAATAAAACAAGCCTCCGATTTATAAGGCTTACGTCAGAGATTATGGAACTGCTCAAAGAGTATAAAGCTGAATGGGATAAGTTCCGTAACGAGTGCGGCACAGCGTTTCCCAAAAGCGTAAGCATAATGGACGGCAGCGGCAAGCATAGAGATTTTACGGCGGATTTCCTGTTCTCACAGTCAAAGAACATAGGATATCCACACGCGCCCGATACGGCTAACAAATGGCTGAAGCTCATATGCGACAAGAACGGTCTTGAACACATCAAACCTCATTCCCTGCGGCACAGCGCGGCAAGTGCGCTCATTTTCGGCGGCGTTGACCCTGCTTCGGTTGCAAAGTACTTAGGACATACGAGTCCGCAAACCACTGAAAAGGTCTATGCTCATGCGCTGGAGGAAAGCCGCTCCCGAAATTCAAACATAATAGGCGATTTTATGTTCAAGCACAAACCCGCTCCCCGCAAGGAGGACAAAAAGGAAGATGTTGGATAACTAAAAGGCTCTTTCCCGAGTACGGAAAAGAGCCTTGAATTTTATATTTTTCTTTGAGTTGTTGTCAATCTGTTGTCAAAAACGGAAAATCGGGCATAAAAACAAGCCGCCTGAAAACCCTCAAACGGCTATATATCGTGTCTCAGCTTTGGAAAAAAGATTTTTCGGAAAATGACAAAGGAAAAAAGATCCCGTATTTCCACAGAAGCCTTTTTCGCCGCGGGGCGTTCCCCGCTGTGACATCGTGACCAAATAGATTTCCGCAGAAATCTTTAGAGCCTATTTAGGTATCTCGCCCACGCATGTATTTCTTGCATCTTTTACGCCATACTTAGGTAATTTTTCTTGAAGTTCATAAAGTACATCATCGAAAAATTGCTATAGCGTTTTGCCAAAGGCATAATGCGCTAGCGGAAAAATCTGTTGAGAGATCCGTGTATGTCAAGGTACTAAACTGGCTCTTACACGCCCGTCAAGCCGCGAAGGCAACGTAGGCGAGTGTTATTGCGATGTAGCTAAATATATTTCTTTAACTTCTGTATCGTTGTGTAGCAGATTCAGTCAGATGGTTCAAAAGACTAGAACGTGTTCACATAAAGCTGATGTGAACACGCTCTAAATGTTGTAAGCCTATTCAGTCTTATAAGGTATACCTGTTTTAATTCTTAACAAAGTTGTGCGAGTATTTATATTTTCTATATAAGCCGACCGATTCTCATCAAATGATTTCTCAGCAAGCATATAATCCAAATAAATATCTTTTATTCTTGCTTCATCAAAATAAGCGTCCCCACCTTCTTTGTGTAGTTTGCCATCTTTTGCAAGAGCTGATAAATAAAACAGATAGGCAACATTAACCCCCGCCTGTTCTTGAGCAGAGTAACTTATTCCTAATTGTGTAGCTCGTATTACTTCATCAAAGTTACCACGAGGGAGCATTAAATCTGCATATTTTAAGCAGCATTTAGGCGCAGAAAACTTGCTCATAACATCAGAAAGAGTTTCTACAGCATTGTCAAACTCTCCAAACGCAAGAAAAACCTCTGCTTGTGCAAGATAGGATTGTTCATCATATGGATATCTTCGTATAAATTTGTCTATACATATATTAATCTTTTCTCGCAAAACATCAATTTCATCCTGTGAAACAGATTGTCGAACCAGTAATAACAAATAATCAATAGAAAAATCAAATCCACGCCATGTCATTATTGTAGAAGGCATATTAGCCAGCTTCTCATAAAATATGGTACATTTCTCCACTTTACCACATTGCATTCCATACTTTATATAATCCGCCAATAAATCAACGGAATTGCAATGTTGTTCAATCCCCTTATCTAACACTTTACAAGCATTGATATAATCACATCTTTGAGTAAAATTAATAGCAAAGTTATGCCAATCATCGGAATCGCCTGTCAAATTATCTTCCAAAACAACATCAAGCAATTTATAGAGAACAGAACTATATTCCTCATCACTGATTAACCCATATGCAGCTCGCGTTTTATATGCCCTTGCGGTATCCTCAGCAGCTTCAACTGAATTAATATTTCCATGATTTATCTGTTCACTATAAGCGTCATTATATAAATTATCCATCATTATTCCTCCTTGGAATCGTTAAATTTTTAATGGAAAAAGGGTATTTCTTTCTTTCATCCATCTTTTTGTCATCAGGATCAATTTTCGTCTGACCGACGTCGCTAATTTCCTTCCTATTCTCATCAATCTTGTCATCTGTTTTTTGCGGTATTATATCTGGACACAACAATTGTTTCATATCGCTCATAACAGAGTCGAAACCGTTAGGAGCATATACAAATATTCCATTCGCCTTTCTTACAAATTGTACGACCGCCTGTGGAATCTCCTCGGTGTCATCATTCCTTACAAACCAAAACGTATTAAATTCACTGTTAAATGTATTAGAATCTGCATAACGCAATAACAAATCCATAAACGCTAAATCCCCACCTGAATACCCAATAAAAATAGGACAATAGCTGTTAAAAATGGATGCAATTTTATTATAAAATGCATCTGGTAAATACCGTGTTTCTTCAACAGTGTTCAATAAGCCACCCTTAGAATTATCTCCGTGAATTTTTATAATCAGCCTTTTTCCTGATGCAGTAAAATTCTCCTTAAGACGGTCATTTATGTCAAATGCACTGGGGCATTTATCTGTAGCACTATCCAACCTTAAGGTACTAGCATTTCCGTTTGCAAACGAATCAAAAATTAATGAGTCAAAATTTGTCGTTATAGCAATATTATGTTTAGTTTTAGAAAGTATCTCTGCCAAGTTTCGATACCCGTCGCTCGGCGTTACACCCTGAAGAATTTGCTGAAATTCGTTATCCCTAGCTATCGAATCTACAAAGTTTGCTTTTGCTAAAACTCCATAGTTTGAGGATATGCCAAAGATGTACTTTAGCTTGATAAAATCTGCTAAATCATAAGTATTATCTTCACCAAATTTACGATTCAAAAGGATTTTATCCAATAAAAGCTCATTTTTTAATATTAGTTTCAAGGCTTTTTTTCGATTTTCATTGGAATCTTCACTTTTTAGAATCAAAATCCAATCATTCCACTCCTCAGTTGGTTCTTTCCAATCATCAACAAGTTGGCAAAACCATTTGTGTGCTAACTCATTTCCTGTTGGTATTCCACTTGTTTTAGAAGCACCTGCTCCCAATATAAAGCAAAAACGCCTTCCAACCAAATTATGGCTCGTAAGATATATTTTTTTAAAATGCTCAAAATCAATCAT
>CAMWVF010000123.1 GCA_947177545.1 uncultured Clostridia bacterium
TTTCTTTAATTCGGCGGCTTTCTCCGTTTGAACAGAGATTTTATTATTTTCAGCTGTATTTTTATTCTGCACATAATGATTTGAACTTTTATTTTCCTTATTTTCAATATTAACTTCTGTTGCAGAGACGGCAGGCTCACTTGCCCCATAGTGAGCCTTTTGCATTTTACCGCCTATAAACTTTTCTGCTGCTTGCCTTTTTACGTGAGTAACAGCGGAGGTTTTTCCCGTTTTAATGGCAGTATCGTCATTTTTTCTTCCGCTGATGTATCTGCCATTTTCAGCAAGGGAAGTTACTCGCGTGTGCTTTTCAACGCCATAACCTTTGGAGCGGTCACTCATAAGAGAGTTTCTGTTTTGATATTCGTTTTTGGCGCTTGTCTGTTTTTCTACACTTGCCATAATATTACCTCCGCGCAAATTATTTTATTCTGTATCTTTTTTCTGCTTTGCAATTTCGCTGAAATTTGTTGACATTTTTCTGTACAGTTCCGTATCTCTTGGGAACTCATCATAGAAAGGAATTTTAACCTTACCGCCTGAACCGATGACAATTACACCATGTCCTGCCGGTACATCGTTAAGATAATTCAGCTCTTGATTTGAAAAATGCAGTATCTTCTGAAGCTGCTGCGCGTCAACGGGGTTTTGATTAAGCAGAATAAGAAATTCCGAGTTTGAAAGCATTGTTCGGGACTTATCGTCTTTCAAAACATCCTCGACATTTTGTGTAATACCTGTCAAAACGCCGCCGTATTTTCTCGCACGTTTCCAGAGCATACGCAAATAATCAAGACAGTATTCGTCTGCAAAAAGAATATATATCTCGTCAATGTAGATGTATGTCAACCGTCCTTTATTTCTGTTTGCTGAGAGCCTGTTCCAAATGTAGTCGAGAATTAAAAGCATTCCCTGTGTTTTAAGCGTTCCCGATAAATCCTTAATGTCATAAGAAACAATTCTGTTCTGATCGTTTACGTTTGTAGGGTTGTTAAAATAATTTGCCGAGCCGTTGACATACATATCAATAGTCAGCAGTATTTTATTTTTCATATCTTCTGTAACAAATTCTGTTTCTTCGCGAACGACTTCCATAAAGGTAGAAAGCGTGGGCATATCCTTTTTATCAAGGCTGTCCAGAACTCCCGATTTAAGATATGAATTTCTTACGCAGCGGTCAACAAACGACTTTTCTTGTGCCGTAAGAGGATTTTTTTCGTCCATACAAGAAATAAAGGAAGTGATGAGCGAGCATTTCTGATCCACAATATTCACATAATCTTCATCATCTTCGTCCTTTACAAGAAGTGCAAAGTCAAAGTCAAACGGGTTTATATATGTCTGAGAACCCGAAGCAAACCGTACTACCGTACCGTTAAGCTGAGCCACCAAGCTTTGATATTCTCTTTCGGGATCAATTATCAGAATATCCGTATTGGGATTTCTTAAAAAAGCGTCAAACATTTCACGTTTTCCCGAAAAAGACTTTCCTGCTCCGGGACAGCCTATAATAAATCCCGACGGATTTTTTAGTCCTGTAACTCTGTCAAAGGTTATCATATTGTTTGAAAGTTTATTCAGTCCATAGTATGTGGCATTATTCATCTGCATTTCCTTTGCATTAAACGGCATAAGGATACCTACAGATTCCGAGGGCATTGACCGTCTGAACGCTACTCTGCGCTGATAGCCGCAAGGCAGTCCGTCAAACATACCATGTTCCTGCTGATATGCAAGCTCGCCCTGCATACAGCCCTTTGTTTTCAAAACATCACATATAACGTTCGTGTTATTTGTAAGTTCATCATAGCTGTCTGCTTTTATAATGATTATTACATTGCACAAAAACAATTTTTGGTCTTGCTTATCCAATTTGTCGTATACGTTCGACAAGCTGTCACGCTGATTTTTTATTCTCTGAGGCATTTGAGAAGCAAAATTACCGTTTGAAGCAGCTTTTCTCTCGCGTTGCGCCATATTGGTGTCAATTGACGTTATCTGCTGCTGAATAAGCTTTTTTGCCTTTGCAGTATCATATGCGCTTATATTAAGAGTAATATAAAATTCCAAGCCTGTTTTTAAAAGCTTTTCTATAATGTCCGACGAGGCTGTCTGCGGAAAATCCTTTATAAAGATTGCTCTTGCATAACTGTCATTGAAAAGGAAATAATCACGTTTGAATTCTATGTAATCGGGAGAACAGAATATTTTTTCTTCACCGATATTAAATTGTTCATCGGAAATTTTCGGAATATCCTGTTCTGTGCCTATGTAAAAATCTTTGAGTATTTCTATGCGTTCCTGCGAAGTCATAACACGCATATTGGCAGGTCCTATAAGGTTAAAAACGCTGGTCGTGGAAATGTCAAGAGACTTGAATTTTCTGTATGCCGATTCATCATCAGCGGCGGTAATAGTTAAAGTCACACACATATGCTTTTGAATAGCATTTTGTCCCTTTTTAATGTTTTCTTCCAGTACCCTTGTGTTATATTCGTAACGCAGAGCAAAATAGTCATCATTCTGCGTTTTCATAAGAGTTTTTTCTCTAAAATTGTCAATCTTTAACTTGCAGTTCCAACAACAAATCTGCGCGTCTATCGTGTTATCAAGAGTATTGAGAAAGTCTATGTAACGTTCAAGATAAGCATACTGTTCGTCCTCATCGGCAAGATTAAAGTTAATATCGTCAAATGTATAGGCTTTTGAGTACAGCTTGTTTCCAAGATACCAAAGATTATCCGGAAGTACCTTTTTATACGGCAAGGAACCAAGAACGTCCTTTGACACTTCGATTTTAACTTTAGCTTTCTTTTCAGACTTTTTATTTCCTGATTTCTTCTTTTTATCTGCAAGTCTTTCAGTATCTTTATCTTTTGCGGATTTTCTTCCATTTGATATTTGTGCTTTTTTTTCGGCACGTTTTTTTCTACGGCGTGACATTGTACCAAAAAGTATACCGACAACCAACAGTAAAAAACATACACATACAGGCAAAATAATTTGATTGGAAAGAAAAGAATCGCTCTGAAAATCGTCAGAAACAGGTGCGGCAGCAGTTTCTGTGCCTACTGTTATTTCTGTTGGAATTACCGCTGTTTCGGGAGGTAAAGTAACAACCTCCGCAGTAGTTTCAGCGGTTGTTTCTGTAGCTGTTCTTGTTGTTGATGTAATATTAGAATATGATGTTACAGTATCCTGTGATGTGTCAGCGGTAAAAGCCGTACTGTCTTGAAGTTCCGACGTTACGGAAATATCATTGACATTGATTGATGTATTTTCCGATATTTCGGAAATAGTCATAGTTGTTTCATCTGAAGTAATATTGCTCTCCATGGAAACAGCAGAAGTGGTTTGAGATGTTTCAGTCGGCATTTTTCTTACGCTTCCTTTCTTTTTTAGATTTTCTCTTTTCAAGTTTTTCTGTTTTTTTGTGAATTTTTGCCTGCTTTTTAGCTTTCTGTATTTCGTCTTTTCTGAGCATTTTTTCTCCTGTAAGCAGTACAGAGTTAATGTCCGATGACATTTTTTCCTGCATTGGCATATATATGAATTTCCTGCGCTGCTCCTTAGTGAAAAAATTCCAAATAAGTCCTGCGTACTTTTCAAACGGCATACCGTTTACGTCCTTAAAACCGACTAAGATAATCGGTGTGCTTAAAATTGCCGCTGCGTATATAATTATGCTTGTATCCAAAAACTTTTTACCGATTACATACAATGGTGCAACTATAGCGATTGTTGCAATAACAGCTATAAGCTTTCGCAAGGTAAGTCCGAAAAAGAATTCTTCTTTATAATCGGTAACATCTTGTGGTATTTGCGCTCGTATCATAACTTATCTCACGCTCCTAACGCCCGTCTTGTTATCTCGCCGCTTTTTGATATCATTGCGGCAAGTGCTGCCATACATAAAAATGGAGGAAGAACTGCTAAAATTTTACCTAATAATGCAGTATCGCCGCTATTTAATACGCTAAAATCCATTGTATTTACTTTTTCGGCAACCTTTTCATATACTGTAAATGAAAGTGATATAACGCTCCATTGAAGCGATATTGCAGCAAGGTTTTTTAACGCCGATATTCCAGTTTGACGAACTTGACTGTTTACAAGCGTTGCACAAGCTACTGGGGCAACAGCAGTTAAAATGGTTGTTTCCATAACGACACCAATTAATGAAATAATTATCATTGAAAATAGTACCATTAACGCTAAAAAAATGAATACTAAAATAACTCCATATAAAAGGGGTTCAATCATTTTTGCAAAAAAATCATTTGAAAAAGTTATTCCATTAAACATTTCTTTTAATGGATCTGCTACTTTACTGAATGAATCACTGAATTTTATTTCATTTTTTAGTTTGAATACAGCAATAACCACGTTTGCGCCCTCCATACAGTTATCCACAATGATATACATTAAAACGGTTTTAACGCCTATCTTCATTGCAGATTCAAATCCTGCGTGAAAATCAACGTTAAAGCAGTAAGTTATTATTTCTAAAACCATAAAAAAGGTTACAAGTCCTGCTCCTATACCGCTTATTGCTGTTGCAATATCACTTTTTGATACATCAACAGATAACTTGCACAGCTCATCGGCTACTGTACCAAAAGCTTTACCCATTTCCCCCATTCCACCCAACAAGCCGTCAAGCCAAGGATGTTCCTTAGCAAAATCTCCTGCCGCGTCAGGCACTTCATTGGCGGCAAGACTAACTCTTGATAATAAAAATAAAAAATTCATTTTTTTATCCTTTCCTACAAAATATTCGGCAGCTTTACGGCAGTACAGATGTAGTTACCAAAATCAATACTGCCGTATTGCCGTTTGAAACGGAAAATCAGTTTCCGCCGCCTCCGCTGCTTCCAAATGAAAT
Source organism: uncultured Clostridia bacterium (assembly GCA_947177545.1). GTDB lineage: Bacteria > Bacillota > Clostridia > Oscillospirales > Ruminococcaceae > RGIG8773. The sequence continues at coordinate 4,886 of CAMWVF010000123.1, forward strand.
AGATTCAGGTATAATTGCACCAACTCCTGCGATGATAACGCCGCCTATCATTGT
>CAMWVF010000124.1 GCA_947177545.1 uncultured Clostridia bacterium
AAAATATATCTTTAAATATTTCGGGTGATGTGATATGATAATATACATATTTAATATGCGGTAGTTTCGGAAATTTTTTCTTTTCACGATTTTATGCCGCGGAGACTTTGTTTATATCCTGCTTCTTAATCAAAAGCACATACAAAAAAATGCGTTAAACCATATATTAAAGCTTTAGCTTGATTTTTGGTTTTTTTCGATTAAAAGCAGTATCATGCAGTTCTCCCGAAAGGAATGATATTTTAATGAGAGCGGTTGTTACGGTAATAGGAAAGGATACCGTTGGTATTCTTACAAAGGTAAGCGGTATATGCACTGAATACAACGCCAACGTTATTGAGGTAACGCAGAGCGTCCTACAGGATATGTTTGCTATGATAATGCTTGTTGATATTTCAAGGCTTAACAAGGACTTTACTGAGCTTGTTGCAAGAATGACAAAGCTCGGCGAGGAGCTGGGACTGAACATTCACACCATGCATGAAGATATCTTCAACACCATGCACAAAATTTAACGCCTTAGGAGATTTTATATGATCAACGTTCACGATATACTTGAAACTATCCGTATGATACAGGACGAATGTCTTGATATCCGTACAATCACCATGGGTATTTCGCTCCTTGACTGCATTGACAGCGATATTGACAAGGCGTGCGATAAGGTCTATGAAAAGATAACGCGCTGCGCAAAAAATCTTGTTAAGGTCGGTGAGGACATTGAAAACGAATACGGTATACCAATTATTAATAAGAGACTTTCTGTTACGCCTATTGCAATTGTTTCCGCTGCCTGCAACGCAAGCCCTGTTAAGTTTGCGCTGACTATGGAAAAGGCTGCCAAAGCCTGCGGCGTAAACCTTATAGGCGGTTATTCGGCTCTTGTTCAAAAGGGCTTTTCAGCGGGAGACAGACGGCTTATAGAGTCTATTCCCGAGGCGCTTGCTTCAACAAGCTGCGTCTGCTCATCGGTGAATGTCGGCTCAACAAAAACGGGAATAAACCTTGACGCCTGCAAAATCATGGGCGGAATCGTCAAAAAGAGCGCGGAGCTTACTGTAGACAATCAGTGCTTCGGAGCTGCAAAGCTTGTTGTATTCTGCAACGCAGTTGAAGATAACCCCTTTATGGCGGGAGCTTTCCACGGCGTAGGAGAACCAGACTGCATTATAAACGTCGGCGTTTCGGGTCCCGGAGTTGTGCGCTCCGCTTTGAGGAAGTATCCCGACGCTGATATTACCGGAATTTCCGACATTATCAAAAAGACCTCCTACAAGATAACCCGTGTGGGACAGCTTGTGGGCGTTACCGCTTCGGAAAGGTTGGGAGTACCTTTTGGTATTGTGGATCTTTCTCTTGCTCCCACACCTGCGGTAGGAGACAGCGTTGCGTACATTCTCGAGGAAATAGGTCTTGAAAAATGCGGCGCCTGCGGAACTACTGCGGCTCTTGCTCTTCTGAACGACGCCGTTAAAAAGGGCGGCGTAATGGCTTGCTCAAGAATAGGCGGTCTTTCGGGAGCGTTTATCCCTGTTTCCGAGGACGCGGGAATGATAGCCGCGGCGGAATGCGGCGCGCTTGCCATTGAAAAGCTGGAGGCAATGACGGCGGTTTGCTCCGTGGGACTTGATATGATATGTATCCCCGGGGACACAACCGAGGACGTTATCTCCGCAATAATTGCCGACGAAGCTGCCATAGGTATGGTAAACAGCAAGACTACCGCGGTGAGAATTATCCCCGCCATAGGCATGAAAGAGGGAGATGTTCTCGACTGGGGCGGACTTTTCGGAAAGGGTCCTGTAATGAGGGTAAATACTTATTCTCCGTCTAAATTTATCGGCAGAGGCGGGCAGATACCTGCTCCGCTCCACAGCCTTAAAAACTGATATAAATTATAAAGCAATGCCGTCTGTACTGTCAAAAGGGTACAGATGTTACGGTGTAAATTGTTACTGTGAAAAAACAAATGCGGTTTTGTTCCGCAAACATATATGTCCCCGAAAGGAATGATTTTTAATATGGAAAATATTATTGCAAGCATTCTTGAGATCGAACAGAAAGCAAAGGAAAGGCTTGAAGAGGCTGAAAAGAAAAAAAATCAGCTTATCGCCGACGCTAAGGCGGAACAGGAAAAGCTTATCAAAGACAAAATAAAAGAAGCTGACGAAACGCTCGAAAAAATGAGTATAGACGAAAAAAAGAAAGCTGATGAAAAGCTTGCCGAAATAGAGGAAAGTACAAAAAAAGAGATAAGCCGTCTTGACAATGTTTTTGAAAAGAGCCGTCAGAAGTGGGAAGACGAGATATTCAGCGCTATCGTCAACAACTGAATGCTGTTTGAAAAAATTTTTCGGGAAAGGGGAGAAGCCTTGCCGTGCTAAGGAATTACAATGCAACTGTTGCAAAAATTATGGCAATATACGGAAAACGCATAAGACCGCAGGATTACACAGAAATGATGAACAAGCAGAACGTTTCCGATGTGGCGGAGTATCTTAAAAGGAACACTCACTACAGCGAGCTGCTTTCCTCCATAGACACGAACACCATTCACCGAGGTATGCTTGAAAACCTGCTTAGAAGAAGCGTTTTTGAGACGTATATGAGAATTACGGGCTTTGAACATATTTCAAAGCAGGAATTCTATAACTACAAAATATTACAGACGGAGATAGACGAGATACTAAGGTGTATCCGTTTTATAAACGCAAAGTCAACAAAGCTTATCACGGACGTTCCCATTTACATCAATCATCTCACGTCCTTTGATCTGCTGGAGCTTGCCAAGATAACAGATTATAACGAGCTTTTGGCATTCCTTAAAAAAACGCCTTATTACGACGTACTGAAGCTGATACGTCCCAACAGCGAGGGATTGGTAGACGTAACAAAGTGCGAGACAATTTTAAGGTCGTACTACATTGAAAGGCTGAAAAATTCTCTGCATTTCAAAAAGAGAGACGTTGAACAATTTGTTTTGTTCCTTGAGACAGACATAGACTTTATCAACATTATCAACGCATACAGGCTAACAGCCTTTTTTAACGAGCCGGAGAGCGAGATAGAAAAGGATATGCTCCCGTTTTATGGAAAGCTTTCCGCTGCAAAGCAGAAGGAAATTTACAGCGCTCCAAATTCGGAGGAGTTTATCAAAAGATTTTCCAAAACCTACTACGGAAGACAGATGACCGAAAACGGGTATGACATTAATTCTCTTGAACAAAGTGCACAGCGCATGAGACACAAATATGCAAAGCTTATGCTGAAACGTTCTGCTTCCGCACCGCTCAGCGTGTATTCGTTTATATTTCTTTTAGAGATAGAGGTGCAGAATTTAATAAGCATTATTGAGGGCATACGCTACGGTATAGAGGTAAGTAAAATTGCTTCGCTTATTATTATGTAAAGAGGTGACGGGTTAATGTCAATAGAAAAAATGGAGCTTGTAAACATTGCGGGACTTACAAAGGATCTTGATACTGTCCTGATAAAGCTCAGCGACTGCGGCTGTTTCCATATTGAGTCCGCTTCAAAGATAGCGGGGAAAAAGAACGGTTTTACCACTCTTAAAGAGGAAAACCCATACACTCCGCTTTTGAAACAGCTCAGCGAAATTTCGGCGCAGTCCGGAGTAAAATTCACAAGCGCGGATTACAGCGAGGTGGAAAGCGAAAGTCTTTACAAGCTTGAACAGTATATAAGAAAGATACGTCAAAAGCTTAATGAGCTGAAAGATGCCGAAAACAAAGCAAAGGAAATGCTTTCCGTTCATGAGCAGGCAATGGCGCAGGTCGACCACCTTATGGGTATGCCAGCTGATTTTCAGCAGATATTCTCCTGCGAGCATATAAAGGTTCGTTTGGGACGTCTCCCCGCGGACAGCTTTGACAAGCTTTCCTACTATGACGACAAGCCTTTCTATTTCAAGCATTTCAGCGTTGAAAAGGAATACTACTGGGGTATATATTTTGTTCCTGTTGCATATCAGCAGGAGGTTGACGATATTTTCGAGGACTTGTACTTTGAGCGTACACACATCCCCGATTTTGTACACGGCGACTCAACGGAGGCTTCCGCTGAGCTTCACAAATGGGTGGAGAATGACCAAAAGTCTATCAAGGACTGTCAGAGTAAATATTCGGAAGTCCTGAACGCGGAAATGGACAGGCTCTGCAAAATATTCTCACGGCTCAAATCTCAGCACGACAACTTCGATTTGAGGAACAAAGCGGCTATCGTAAACGATAAGTTCTATATTGTGGGCTTTGTGCCGAAAAGTGAGTCGGAAAGCTTTGCAAAGCTTTTTGACGGTATAGACAGCGTTTCCGTTGTGCTTCAGCCGGCGGACTCGAACGGCAAGCTCCAGCCGCCCATAAGGTTGAAAAACAACAGGTTTTCAAAGCCTTTTTCAATGTTTGTGGATATGTACGGCTTGCCTTCGTATAACGGCATTAACCCTACGTCCTTTGTGGCGTTGACCTATATGCTGCTGTTCGGAATAATGTTCGGAGACGTGGGGCAAGGCTTGCTGCTTGCAATATTCGGCGCGGTCATGGGTAAGGTCAAGAAGTGGTCAATGGGACCTATTATCACAAGAGTGGGGCTTTCCGGCGCATTTTTCGGACTTATCTATGGCAGCGTATTCGGCTATGAGGAGCTGCTTGATCCCGTTTACGAAAAGCTTGGAATATCTTTCCTGCCGCTAAAGGTAATGGAAAACGTTGCGCCGCTGCTTGTGGCGACCATTGCGCTTGGCGTACTGCTGATAATTGTTTCGATAATAATAAACGTTGTCACCGGCATAAAGCACAAGGATTACGAAAACGCGCTTTTCAGCAACAACGGTCTTGCGGGACTGATTTTCTACAGCTCCATACTTGGCGGACTTGTGGGTACGCTGCTTGGAGCAAAGGTATTCAGCGTACCATATGT
>CAMWVF010000125.1 GCA_947177545.1 uncultured Clostridia bacterium
GTCCACCCTTGCTTCAAATAAAATTCAAACCGACGATGAGCTTGATATGCCCGAGGCTTTGACGGCGGCGGACATTCAGAACGAGATTGCCGAGCAGACTGTTGAGACGGTGACGTATACCTTCCCGCCAATAGATTTGCTGAAAAGCGTCGACAACGAAGCTAACGCCGAGGAGGCGGGAGCTGAAATGCGTACCAATGCGGACACCCTTGTGAACACGCTGAAAAGCTTCGGCGTTCAGACCCGTATCGTTGACATTCACCGAGGACCAACGGTCACGCGTTATGAGTTGCAGCCCAGCGCGGGCGTGAAGATTTCCAAAATTACGGGACTTGCCGATGATATCGCTCTTAACCTTGCAGCGGCGGGAGTCCGTATTGAAGCTCCTATCCCAGGCAAGGCGGCGGTTGGCGTGGAAGTCCCCAACAGGGTCAAGGACATTGTTACGATACGTGAAATGATAGAAAGTCCCGAATTTGCCGCAAACAAGAGCAAGCTTAGCTTTGTTGTGGGTAAAAATATCGACGGCGACATAATGATAGGCGATATTTCCAAAATGCCCCATATGATAATTGCGGGTACAACGGGTTCGGGTAAGTCCGTTTGTACTAACAGTATAATCATGAGCGTTTTATACAACGCATCACCCGACGAAGTGCGGCTTGTACTTATAGACCCGAAAATGGTTGAATTTAAGGTGTACGACGGTATACCCCACCTGCTTATACCTGTTGTAACAGACCCCCGAAAGGCGGCAGGTGCGCTATCATGGGCAGTGCAGGAAATGCTGAAGCGGTACAAGCTTTTTGCGGACTACAACGTCCGCGACCACGGCGGCTACAACGAAATGGCTGCGGAGACCGAGGGCGTGGAACCGCTGCCGAAAATCGTAATTGTCATAGACGAGCTTGCCGACCTGATGATGGCTGCGGCAAACGAGGTGGAGGACTCCATTTGTCGGCTTGCACAAATGGCACGTGCGGCGGGAATGCACCTTATTATCGCTACACAGCGACCCACGGTGGACGTTATCACGGGTCTTATCAAGGCGAACATTCCGTCCCGAATTGCGCTGACGGTTTCCTCCCAGATAGACAGCCGTACCATTATAGACACGGCGGGCGCGGAGAAGCTTTTGGGTCACGGCGATATGCTTTACTACCCGCAGGGAATTCCCAAGCCTGTGAGAATTCAGGGCTGCTTTGCGTCCACAAAAGAGGTTGAGGCTGTTGTGGAATTCATCAAGAGCGGCGGTACAGTCGAGTACTCCAACGAAATCATTGAGGAAATTGAAAAGAATATGCCCGTGCCAAAGGGCGAAAAGTCAAGCGGGGACAGCGGTTCCGCACCAAGCGGAGACGGAGACATCATCGATCAGGCAGTGGAAGTTCTTATCGACGCGGGACAAGCTTCTGTTTCGTACCTGCAAAGAAAGCTTAAATTGGGCTACGCCCGCGCGGCTCGTGTTATGGATGAGCTTGAGGAAATGGGCGTGGTGGGTCCCTACGAGGGGTCAAAGCCGCGGTCGGTGCTTGTTACGAGGGAGATGTGGGCGCAGAGGAAGCTGATAAATCAGGATCGTATTGACGAGAATGAGGAGATTGCAGAAAATGAGTAATAAAATCAAAAAAGCTTTGCCGTACATCATAGTGAATTTGGTGGGTGCGGCTCTTTCGGTATCAAGCTGCTTTTTTGAGAGCATAGCATTTATCGGGTTTATTGGTGCAATTCTTTTTTTGAAATTTCCATTTTTTCCTTTAATCATATTAATAACCATATTTAACATAGCAGCTTTTATTGTTATTGTTGGTAAAGTAAGTGATGATAATCCTTATGCGGGTTTGATATTTGCGATACTTTACGGCTCTTTGGGAGCATTGGGCGGAACATTGTTCAATCGTGATTATAAATTCAAAAAGGCTGTAAGAATTATTTTTAATGCACACATATGGCTTTGTGCATTAGGTTATGGTTCAATATATTATATCGGTTCACACTTTTAATAAATCGGAGGGCTTACCATGCCGTTTTTACCAATCTCAAAACAGGAACTGCTTGAACAGGGTATCGACCAGTTGGACTTCATCTGCGTGACGGGGGACAGCTACGTCGACCACCCAAGCTTCGGCATTGCTATAATTTCGCGGGTCATTGAAAGTCTCGGTTATACTGTAGGTATAATCGCACAGCCCGACTGGCATTCCACGCGGGACTTTATGCGTCTGGGCAGACCCCGCTTCGGCTTTATGGTAACGTCGGGAAATATTGACAGCATGGTCGCTCACTACACCTCCGCAAAGAAAAAGCGTTCCGATGACGCTTATACCGCAGGAGGAATGGCAGGGAAACGTCCCGACCGCGCGGTGACAGTTTACTGCAAAAAAATTCGCGAGGCTTACGGAGATATTACTATCGGTATAGGCGGCTTGGAAGCCTCCCTGCGGCGGTTTGCCCACTATGATTACTGGGACGACGCCGTCCGTCCCTCTATTCTGGAGGAAAGCGGCGCGGACATTCTCATGTACGGCATGGGGGAGCACCAGATTGCCGAGATATGCACACGTCTTGCAAACGGCGAAGACGTGCATAGTCTCACGGATATTCGGGGTACTGCGTTTCTCTGCAAACCTGAGGATACCCCATATGGGGCTGTGGAGTGTCCCTCGCTGAAATTGTGCCGTGAGGATAAAAAGTCCTACGCAAAGGCTTGCCGTCAGCAGTATGACTGGCAGGACGAAATTTACGGCAGAACTGTTATTCAGCGGCAGGAACGTTTTATGCTTGTGCAGTTGCCGCCGTCCCCCGTCCTCACAACGGAGGAGCTTGACAAAGTTTACGCCCTGCCATATATGAGGACTTACCACCCTATTTACGAGAAAGAGGGGGGCGTTCCCGGGATAAAAGAGGTAGAGTTTTCCATAACCCACAATCGAGGCTGCTTCGGCAACTGCAATTTCTGTTCAATTGCGCTTCATCAGGGGCGGAAAATTGCCGTCCGCAGCGAGGAAAGTATTCTTGCAGAGGCACGTCTGCTGACAACCTTGCCGAATTTTAAAGGGTACATTCACGACGTTGGCGGTCCCACAGCGAATTTCCGCGCACCAAGCTGTCACAAGCAACTTTCGCTGGGACTATGTAAAGGGAAAAAATGTCTTGCTCCCGAACCATGTAAAGCGTTGGAGGTAGACCATAAAGAGTACCTTGACCTGCTCCGAAAAATACGAGCCGTGCCAAAGGTAAAAAAGGTTTTCATACGCAGCGGCATACGTTACGATTATCTTATCGAGGACAAGGACGACGAGTTCATGCGTGAGCTTATAGAGCACCATGTCAGCGGTCAGCTAAAGGTCGCACCCGAGCATTGCTCTGCGGTGGTGCTGGACAAAATGGGCAAGCCACATATCGAGGCATACAAAAAATTTCAGGATAAATTCTATAAAATAACGGGGCAGGTCGGCAAGGAGCAGTACCTTGTGCCGTACCTGATGTCCTCCCACCCGGGCAGTACGCTGAAAGAAGCGGTGGAGCTTGCGCTGTTTCTTAAAAGCCTGCGTATCCGTCCCGAACAGGTGCAGGACTTTTACCCCACACCGGGGACTATTTCAACCTGTATGTTCTACACGGGGCTTGACCCCTACACAATGGAGGAAGTGTACGTCCCTCGCACCGCCGAGGAAAAGGGTATGCAGAGAGCGTTATTGCAGTACTTCCGTCCCGACAATCAACGGCGGGTCATTGAGGCTTTGCAGAAAGCTCACCGCACCGATCTGATAGGAAACGGCAAGGAATGTCTTGTAAAGCCTGATGCTAAGTACCTTGCGGAACAGCGGGAGCGGGAGAAAAACAGGCAGTCCAAAAAGGGCGGAAATAAGAATACAAAAAACAATGGAAACAACCGCAAAAGCGTCAAAAAGAGAGGGCGGTAAAAATGGCTCAAAGAAAAAGAACGGCTTCAAGAAAAAAGACGGAGACATTGAGAATGTCCCCCATGCTGACGGCTATACTTGTTATTTTAGGGGCGATATTTTTTTACAGCGCGTATCTGGAGCTTGGCACGGACAGCGTCCCCGACGCGGCTGTGAACAGCTTTATACAAAAGGACGCCGATCTTGAAATTCACTTTATCGACGTAGGTCAGGGGGACTGCTCTCTTATCTTGTGGGAGGGCGCTTCAATGCTGATAGACTGCGGCGAAAGAGAGCAGGCGGAGACGGTCTTGAAGTACCTCAAAAAGCAGGGCGTGAAAAAGCTTGATTATATCATTGCGACACACCCTCACTCCGACCACATCGGGGGAATGGGCGATATTATTTCCGAAATAGAGGTTGACAAGGTCATCGCTCCGAGAGTTTCCGACTCAATGACCCCAACTACAAAGACATATGAAAGATTTTTGCAGGCGTTAAAGGACAAGTCCCTAAAGCTTACCGCCGCAAAACCCGATACCACATATACCCTTTCGAGTACGGCTGCCTCGGCTGCTGAAAAAATCCCGCCGAAATTTGAAGTGCTTGCTCCCGTAAATGATTACAACGATCTGAATAACTACTCTGTTGTGATAAGGCTGACATACGGCACAACCTCCTATCTTTTCACGGGAGACGCGGAAAAGGAAGCGGAGCTTGATATTCTCGAAAACGGAGCGGAAGTCGATTCCGATGTGCTTAAAGTAGGACACCACGGCAGCAGCACGTCCTCGTGCGATAATTTTTACGAGGCTGTCTCTCCCGATATATGCGTGATACAATGCGGCAACGGCAACAGCTACGGGCACTCACAAGGAGACTATGGATACAATAAATTCCTCGGGTGCAAAGGTCTTCCGAAACGACACGGACGGGACGGTTATTGTTTATTCCGACGGGAACGAGATTTTTGTAAAGACGGAAAAGGACAGTTCCGAAAAAAGCGGTAAAAATACTGAAAAA
>CAMWVF010000126.1 GCA_947177545.1 uncultured Clostridia bacterium
GTAATTATGCAGTCCCCAAGGCTTGCGCCATATATTGACAAAATGCGGGAGAATATAGCAAAAGCCGTGAGCTGCGATATTTCTCAAATAAGCGTAAAAGCCACCACCGAGGAAAGACTTGGCTTTACGGGCAGCGGTAAGGGCGCGGCGGCTCACGCAGTATGCGTGTTGGAAAAGATATAATATAAGTACGTTTCACCAATCAAATAAATACTGCATACTATATTGCAGGGGCAGAGCACGGCTCTCCCCTGCTTTTTCTCTTAAAGCCAAAAGACGGAATTGAAAGGAGATATGCTTTCGGGCATAGTCAATGCAATGAAAAGATACACGATAACTTTCAGCTCTATTACCATTGCCATGAAAGCTCAAAGTGTTTTCCGTTCGGAAGGCATTCGCACGGAAATTATCCGAACCCCGAGAAACCTTGCATCGGGCTGCGGTTACAGCCTGGTTTATGACGGAGACCTTGAAACGGCAATGTATATTCTCGAAAACAGAGGAATTAAATTTAAGTCCGTTATGGAAAACATAATTTAAAATAAAAATATCTGCAATACTAATTTTTAATCAAAAAGCGTACAAAAAATCAAGCAAAAATTTGCATATATGATTTTTGCGAAGACTTTTTGTCTACGCTTTGATTAAAAATTAGGATAACTTCCCTAAGATTACTGTCCTGATAATATTATGGAGGCTTTCTCAATGATAAATTTTGATAATTCCGCAACTACCTTTCCAAAGCCAGCCGCCGTGAAAAAAGCCCTCCTCACGGCTGTGACACGTTACGGCGGTAATCCGGGAAGAAGCGGACACAAGCTTTCTATCGACACCGCAGAAGCCGTTTTCAAAGCACGTTCCGCCGCTGCCGAATTTTTGGGCGCAGAACCTGACAACACGGTTTTTGCTCAGAACTGCACACATGCCCTTAATATGGCTCTAAAAGGTACTGCCGAAAAGGGCTGCCATATAATTATTTCCTCACTTGAACATAACGCCGTTGCGCGACCCGTACACGCGCTATGCAAGCAGGGCGTATGCACCTACAGCGTTGCGGAAGTAAACTGCGACGACGGCAGGACTGTTGAAAATTTCAGGAGACTTATTACACCTCAAACCAAAATAATCGCCTGCACCCTTGGCAGCAATGTTACGGGGCAGATTATTCCGTTTACAAAAATTGCAAAGCTTTGCAGAGAAAACGGTATCTGCTTCATTGCCGATGGAGCTCAGGCTTGCGGGGTAATTCCAATAAAACTTTCCGACGGTATAAATATTTTATGTACCGCAGGGCATAAAGCGCTTTACGGTCCCGCAGGAACCGGACTTCTTGTCACCGACGGTAAATACAAGATATCGCCGATAATGGAGGGGGGAACGGGAAGTCTTTCCATGGAACTCGACCAGCCCGATTTTCTTCCCGACGGACTTGAAAGCGGTACAATAAACACCTGCGGAGCAATTGCCCTCGGCGCGGGGATAAGTTTTGTAAAAAAGCTTGGTATCGACAAGATATACTGCCACGAAAACAAGCTTTGCAAAAAATTTATTTCGGCGATTGAGCCTTTGAAAAATATTACAGTATACCGCGACAAACGGGTAAAAAACTACCTGCCCGTGGTGTCCTTTAACATAAACGGTATTTCCGCAAACGAGACCGCAGGCAGATTAAGCGACATGGGCTTTGCGCTCCGCGGCGGACTTCACTGTTCGGGACTTGCGCACATCTCCATAGGGACTGTCCCCGACGGAACGGTAAGATTTTCCCCCTCGGTATTCAACACCGAAAGCGAAGTGGACGCACTGATTTACGCCGTAAAAACAATTACGGAAAAAACTTACGCCGATACCTGTTGTAACAGGTACTGAATATGTATTAAAATACCCTGCAAAGCTTTTGCCTTGCAGGGTATTTTGCTTTTTAAGAATGGGATAATAAATCAGGTTATGACTTGATACCCTGCTTGTAAGCGTCGATCATTTTCTTGACCATCTGACCACCTACAGAACCTGCTTCTCTGGAAGTGAGGTCGCCGTTGTAGCCGTTCTTGAGGTTTACGCCAACTTCGTTAGCAGCCTCCATCTTGAAACGCTCCATTGTTTCCTTACCCTGAACAGTATTTACATTCTTCATAATATTAAACTCCTTACATAAAAAATTTATTTTCTGCATTTCTGCGATTTTTGTAAACCGCGTTTTGGGGTTTGCCTTAATATTATTAACGGGCATAAATTTATTATGTGAGGTAATTATATGAACCTTTTCCACAAAATGCGTCAATTTTCAATTATTTTCAATGCGCACTTTATACCGTCCACAGCGGCGGACATTATTCCTCCCGCATAGCCTGCGCCCTCACCGCATGGGTACAAGCCGCCTATTGACAGGGACTCCATATTTTCGTTTCTTGTAATTCGCACAGGCGAGGACGTCCGCGTCTCGGGAGCTGTCATGACTGCATTAGGGTCGCCGAAGCATTTCATTTTACGTGAAAATTTTTGCAGACCCACCCTCATCATTTCCGTTACCGTTTCGGGGAAAATATCATCAAAATTTATTTCGGTCACTCCTATTGCATATGTGGGCTTGACAGTTATTTCTTTAAGACTTCCCTGCCCTTTCATAAAGCTTCCCACTGAAGATGCGGGAGCGGTATAATTTGCCCCTGCCGCTGCATACGCTTTTCTTTCAATATTCTGCGCAAATTTTATTCCGTCAAGAGGACTGTCCCCAAAATCCTTTGGAGAGACCGACACCGCCAATGCGGAATTTGCATTTTCGCCATCGCGGGCAAATTCGCTCATACCGTTTGTTACCACAGTCTTTTCCTCACTGGATGATGGCACCACCGTTCCCCCGGGACACATACAAAACGTATAAACTGCACGTTCCCCCTGACGGTAGGAAAGCTGATACTCCCCTTTCGGAAGATTGGGGTTATCCCAGTATTTCCCGTAAAGAGAACGATCAACGTCCTCTTGCCTGTGTTCTATCCTTGCGCCCACGGAAAACGGCTTCGGTTCAAGAAAAATTTTCTTGCCGTAAAGCATTTCAAATGTATCTCTTGCACTGTGTCCTATAGCAAGAATAAGCGCATCGCAGGGTATGACATCTCTTCCGTTTACAGTTACGGACACTACCTTACCGTCCACACATGAAAAATCCGTCATAACAGAATTAAAATGAACTTCTCCACCAAGCTCGGTAATTTTTTCCCTTATATTTTTAATAACGCCTCTTAGCTTGTCAGTACCGATATGTGGCTTCGCCTTAACAAGAATTTCATCGGGAGCGCCGAATTCGGCAAATTTTTCAAGCACATACCTGCACAGCGGGTCGTTTACCCGTGTTGTAAGCTTGCCGTCGGAGAAAGTTCCTGCGCCGCCCTCGCCGAACTGGACGTTTGTGGAAACGTCCAGTACAGCCTTGCTCCAAAAATTATTTACAGCATTTACCCTGTCGTCAACATTTCCGCCGCGTTCGACAACTATCGGCTCAAATCCGTACTCCGCAAGGGTAAGTGCAGCAAACATTCCAGCGGGACCGAAGCCTGCGATAACTACTTTTTTAGTTTTCCCCGAAACCCTTTCTGGCATGAGTTGTTGATTTTTTACCTCGCTGCAAAAGGAAAATTTTCCACAGATTTTATGCTCGACTAAACTGTCCCCAAACTCTATCCATACCGAGGAAACTATAGAAATCCTGCTGTTGTCCCTTGCATCTACCGAGGTTTTGTAAACACTTGCCTTGCAGACGCTATTCAATGAAAGTCCCACGCGCTTTAAGGCTGCGGAAATTATTTCCTCATGATCTGCATCAATACCTGTTCTTATCTGCGATATTATTACTGCCATAAAAAACCTTTCTTAACAATACTTATTGTCACGGACTGTCGTTTTCTGTCTTGCGAGTCACCTCGATAGTTACCCTCGGCGAAAGCACCCCGTCCGCCCCTATACACCATATGTCGTTGTAAGACGGTATCTGGAAAGTTACAGGCGGCTTCTGACTGCCCTCTTCCATATTAAAGCTTAACATATCGACCTGTGCAATAACGTCGATGTAGGTCAGCTGCTCCATAGACTCTTCCGGACCTATGAATATCGGCGTAACGCCGGAGGTAATTATATTGAAATCATACTGTGCAGGCGTATTGACAAGCTGAATTGACGAATTTGTGATGTGTATCGGACGACGGCTAAGTCCCGTAGATGGCACGGAAACCGTTACAAAACGGACGTTGTTCAAATCCTCATATCCATCGGGAAGAAAATCGCTTGTGGGAAAATTAAATTCCGTTCCAATATCGGCTTCACGCATATCTATTGTACCGATATCAAGGGAATCCCTGTCAACAAAATTTTCGCTCAAAACCGCCACCTCAAGCTCTGTTACCGACATATTCAGCATTTTCTTAAATGAGTCAATATCAAAGCTTTCTGGCGCGTTTGTAATTTTAAAATCAAGAGCGATCGTGTGCCGCTCATAAACAGGCACATGAACTGTAAATTCCGATTTGTCCACGGAAAGACTTTCGTTTCCGTCCACAATGACTGCTAAGTCGTTATAAAAGCTTAATGCTCCTGACTTAAAATCGGTAGTTCCGGTAAGGGTCTTGTTTTCATCAATTACAACTGCGGCTTCGGTAATGCCATCCACTATCTCAGCCGGACCCGTTACATTGACAGTATCGGGAACAATGACAATATTTTCCTCATCGCCCATAATATATCCCTCGGAAGCTTTAAGTCCCGAAAGCTTTGGCTTTACACCGACTTCCTTTGTAATTATCCTGTCAAAATCAACTCTTACATTGGCAGGCTCTATCTTTGTTACTTCAAATTCTTTTCCCGTTATACTTTCAATTTCAAGAGGGAGCCCATACTCCATAGCAT
>CAMWVF010000127.1 GCA_947177545.1 uncultured Clostridia bacterium
CTGCTTGTTTTAGACCCGAAAGAATAAGAAAAGAGGCGGAATAAAATGGTAGAATACGCAATTCCCACGGCGTTTAAAAATGCCGATGATTACAATGCCTACGATTATTTTGTCTGCAAAAACGGCGAGCCTGTGGAGCGGGCAAAGAAAATAATCCAAGACCCCGCTGCCATGCTTGCTGATTTTGCGGAGTACTTTGACGGTTACAAAGGACTGAAAATCGCCGCGATTTCCGACACGGACGGTTCTTCCGCCGTACCAATGGCTTTCATGGGTGCGGAGGTGACGGTTTTCGGCGTTTTTGAGGAGGCAAAAAAGTACGCCCTGAAAACCGCCGAGGCGGCAGGAGTACAAATAAATTATGAGGTATATGACTTCCTTGAAATGGACGAACGCTTTTTTGACAGCTTTGACGCGGTGGTCATAAAAGGCGCAGCTATACATTATTTTTATGATATCGAAACATTTTTCGGGAACATACGCTCAATGCTGAAAACAGGCGGCAAGCTTGTCTGCATTGACTTTCACCCCTTTTACAAGGAGGGCGTATGCCGAGTAAGCAAGCACCTTTTCAGCAGTATTCAGCGGCAGCTCCCCGAAACAAGCGAAAAGCGGTTTTCCCTTACCGATATTTTACAAGCGGTCAGCCTTTGCGGACTTAAAATAACCGCCTTTGACGAAGAGACCGTTAACGATGAAATGGGTTCCGAAACACGGGCTTGTCTCACTGCGGAAAAAGTTTGAACAGAAAGAAAAGGCACGTATTAAGCACGTGCCTTTTCTGCTGTTTGTAATATTTTGTAAATATTATACTATAATTGTAACATTTTGCTCGTTGCGTTCTACAGCGGGCATGGTCTTTTTCGGCTCGGTCGGCTCTGTAACCTTGGTCTCGGCAGGCTGTTCCTCTTCTTCGTCAAAAGGACCACGCATTTTTATTGCCTTTCCGTCCTCGTCAGTCCAACCACGTTCCGCAAAATATTCCTCCAAGCAAAGACCGCTTTCCTTTATTTCCTTTGCGTAATAAACTCCCACAAAGCGGTAATGCCACGGCTCGTAGATTATTTCCGTAATGCTTTCCTTATCCTTGGGGTAACGAAGTATGAAACCGTACTCCGCAGCGTGTTCGTCAAGCCATGCAAAAGCCTTTGTGTTTTCAAACCCTGCATCGTCCATGCTTGTATACTCCACAGACATTATATCCATGGCAAGACCCGCATTATGTTCGCTTTCGCCCGGCATGGCAACCTCCCGCAGAGTGTCCGCATAGGCATCATCGTAGGTCATGCCGTTATCCATACGCTGCTGGACGCTCCTGTCAAAATTATCCTGCTGGTACTGTATAGTACGGTAGGACGAGACCACCCAAAGGTCGATACCGTCCTCCAGAGCCGCAGCAAACATATCCTTTGCATATTTTGCGGCACGCTTGTCAACATAACCGTTCCTGTCGCCCTCGTAGACCAGCTCCGTCTCTATCACGCTGTCGTAGTTGTCGGGCAGTGGGTTTTGCTTGTTCACAAGGAACATCGCCCATTTATTGTCAGCGTTAATGTCTTCTTCCTCCTCGGGTTCTATTTCGGTCTCCGTCGGTACTGTCGTCACCGAAACGGTCTCGGTGGCAGCTTCCTGCTCCCCGTCGTCCTTTCGGAAAGCAAGGGTAGTAAGCGCAAACGCCAACAGTATCAGCAGAACCGATATCATTAATAAATATTTCATTCCACGCATTTTTATGCACCTTTCCGCCGTACTTTTTAGTTCGGCTGTTTTTTCGCATAAACTTAATTATAGCACTTTTTTGCAGAAATTTCAACACAAAATGCAAATAAATTTTTGTTTATATTGGTACGTTTCTGTAAGGCAGCGCTTACTCCAGCCGTATGTGCCTGACCATGTTCAAAAGGCGGGAGCATAGCCCCGCCTTACAATTTGTAATTTACCCGCCGCAGAGAGTTCCCCGCTTATACCGCTTCTCTCGCGTTGTAAAGCTTATAGTAATCGCCCTTTTTGGCAAGCAGCTCCTCATGGGTGCCGCACTCGGTTATGCCCATGTCGGAAACATACATTATCTTGTCGCAGTTCCGTATGGTGGAAAGTCTGTGTGCGATAATAAATGAAGTCCTGCCCTCCAGAAGCCGCTGCAAGCCCTCCTGCAAAAGCTTTTCTGTCTTTGCGTCAATGGAGGAGGTAGCCTCGTCCAGCACAAGAATTTTGGGGTCGCTGATAAGAGTTCTCGCAAAGGCGATAAGCTGCTTCTGACCTTGGGAAAGGGTGGAGCCGCCCTCGGTTATCTCTGTGTCGTAGCCCTTGGGGAACTCCCGTATAAACTCATCTGCGCGGACGGTCTTACACGCCGCAACTATTTCCTCCATGGTAGCGTCCAGCTTGCCGTAGCGGATATTATCCGCAATAGTGCCGCTGAAAACAACGCTGTCCTGGAGCATTATTCCCATTTGAGAGCGCAGTGACTTCAATGTCACGTCCTCAACGTTGTGTTCGTCTATAAGCACAGCGCCGTCCGTCACATCGTAAAACCTTGAAATAAGGTTTACAATGGTGGTCTTGCCCGCTCCCGTGGGTCCCACAAGAGCAATGTTCTCACCCTTTTTTACGCTGAAGGACAGGTCTTTCAAAACCGTCTTGCTCTCGTCGTATGCAAAGGTAACATTGTCAAACCGCACGTTTCCCTCGATCGGAGGAAGCGCGTCGGCGTTCGGCTTGTCGTCAACCTTGACAGGCTCGTCGAGGGTCTCGAAAATTCTTTCAAGATATGAGACCGCATTCACAAAGTTATTGAAAAGGTTTGCAAGGTTAAGTATTGGCTGCCAGAACCGTGAAGCGTAGCTTGACATGGCAACGATAGTACCCAGCGAGATAGAGGCGGGACCCAGTACTGAAAGTCCCACAAAATAAATGGATGCGCCGACTACGGTTGCAATAGTGTCAACGGTAGGCCAAAGCAGGTTGTTATAGGTAACGGCTTTCATCCAGCTTTTGCGGTACGCCTCGGAAAGATTGCCGAATATCTCGGCGTTTTCGTCCTCACGGCTGAAAAGCTGTGTGACCTTTACGCCCACAATACCCTCGTGGAGGTACGCATTAAGGTTGGAGCTTTTGTTATTTACCCTCTGCCAAGCCTTGCGCTGACCATTTTTTATCAGCAGGATAAAGCCAGCAAGAAACGGTACGCCTGCCATGATGACAAGAGCCATTTTCCAGTGCATTGCAAACATAAATACCGCAATGAAGATAAGGTTGAAAATTTCGAGAATAAAGGTGATGATACCGTTTGAAAGAGTGTCCGAAACACTGTTTATGTAGTTGATTATACGCACCAGTATCTTGCCGTGGGGACGGCTGTCGTAATACTCAAAGGACAGCTTCTGCAAATGCTCGAACAGGTCTGTGCGTATGTCGAAGATTATGTCCTGACCCACCTTTGTCATTATCTTTGAGCGTATCGTTGAGAATACTATGTTCACAACTATAGTCAGCAGCAGAAGTCCCGCCGCAATAAGAAGCTTGGGGATATTTTTTTCGGGTATCGCCACGTCCAGAGCGTACTGTGTGATAACAGGCGAAAGAAGCCCGATTATTACCGCCAGCGCACTTAAAGTAAGGGACAGTATCATACGCTTTTTATAACGTGAAACATAAACCATAGCCCGCTTTAAGTGCTTTATATCAAAGGGGGATTCAAGGGTCTCGTCAATATCGTATTTATTTCGTGCCATTTTTATCACTCCCACTAAGTAGTGTTTGAAAAATAATTTATATTATATGCTGCCGCCCCATTAGAGGGCTTCATCAAAGTTAAATGAAATTGCTTTTACATTGGTGCAGAAAAGGGTACCGCCCATCAAGCTCAGCCTGCCTGCCCGTTTTGCAAATTATATATCTCCGTGTAGTAGCCGTCCTTGTTTTGGAGCAGTTCCTCATGAGTTCCGCACTCGGAAATTTTTCCGTCCTTTAAAATAATTATCTTGTCCGCGTCCTTTGCGGAGGAAATTCTCTGCGCGATAATTATTTTTGTACACTTGAAATCAAGGTTACGCAGATTTTCCTGTATCTGCTTTTCCGTTTCAAGATCCACCGCCGAGGTGGTGTCGTCCAAGATAAGAATCGCGGGACGTATCGCCAGCGCCCTTGCAAGGGAAATCCTCTGCTTCTGACCGCCGGAGAGACCCACGCCTCGCTCACCGACAATGGTGTCGTAGCCGTCGTTAAGGTTTGTGATAAACTCGTCCGCGTCTGCGGCAGCGGCAAATTTATGTACGTCCTCCTCGGACATATCGCTGCGTCCGAAGCTGATATTGCCGTCAATGGTGTCTGACCAGAGCAGGACGTCCTGCATGGCAACGCCGATATTTTTACGCAGTGTTTTCAGCTTGATAAAGCGGACGTTTGTCCTGTCCACCAGAACCTCGCCCTCGCAGGGGTCGTAAAGCCTTGGGATAAGGTTTATAAGGGAAGTCTTGCCGGAGCCTGTCTCACCCATGACAGCGACAGTCTCCCCCGCCTTTATCTTGAAGCTGACGTTTTTCAGCACGGGTACGTCCTCATATTTAAAGGTAACGTTTTTGAACTCGATGTCGCCCTTGAGCCTTTCATGCATATCGGCAGCGTCCGCGCGGTCAACAATAAATGGGCGGGAGTAGTACACCTCGATAATTTTTGTTGCGGAAGCCATGAACCTCTGGAGGTCGTTGATAAGCGCGCCAACATTTCTCATAGGGTTTGAGAGAGTCCAGATAAGTCCGCTGAAAGCAACATACTCGCCCATTGTGAGCCTGCCTGTTATGACGAAAATTCCTCCCGCGATAAGCTGAACTACTGTAAGTCCCTGCGCCGTTGTTTCCATATACGGGAAATATTTCAGCCATGTCAAAGC
>CAMWVF010000128.1 GCA_947177545.1 uncultured Clostridia bacterium
CCGAAAGTATGCCCAACAGACGCTCCACAAGCACCGACGTTTTGCCGCTTCCTGCCGCCGCGGAGACGATTATTCCCGTGTCTCTTGCGGTTATCGCTTCAAGCTGTTCTTTAGTCCAAACACTCATTTTTATCGCCTCCCTCACTGTTATCGTCGGCAGTTTTTTCCGAAATTATTTCACGCATCTGCTCCTCTGCGTTTTCATCGTAAGCCCTGAAGTTCTGCGGCGGATAATTTCCGCAAATCGAGCTGTAATCGCAGTAAGAACATGGCAGATTTTCCTTATCGTCCATAAGCGGGTCGGCGGCTATTTTGCCCTTGTGGAGAGCCTCGGCGGTCTGCTCCAAAAGCTGATAGGAATATTTGCGGAGATTTTCAAGCTCCCTTTTACCGATAAGCTTGGAGTACGCCGAGTACCCCGAATTGGTTTTCTTAACCGGTATGAACTCACCGCCGCAGTCCCGCTCCATTGCGGTTATAACTTCGTCGTCCAGCAGAACGAGACCGCTCATTTTATATGTGTCCTTTAACGCTTTTTTTCTGTCCTCATCGCCGCTTTTTCGGTCGAGAGCTGGGGCGGCGTCCCTTGCCGGCATATAGAGCACGCCTGCGGGGATATTTCCGCTGTACTCGCCCTTGTGACCGCTGTCAGTCAGGGCAAAAAGGTACAAGAGCATCTGCATATTAACGCCATAAAGCAGGTCGCTGAATTTAAGCTCTTTAACGCCTGATTTGTAATCCACAATGCGTATGTATTTTTTTCCGTTCTTTTCAAAAATATCTATGCGGTCAACCGCACCGTTAAAGTACACGTTTATGCCGCTTGGAGTGACCAGCTTCAAGGGTTCCTCATCGCCGTCGGCGTGTCTTAATGTGTACTCAAAATTTGCGGGAACAAATTCGTTCTGTGCAAACTCAGCGGCAAGCCTTTCGATTATGTCGGAAATTGTATCCGACAACCGAGAAAACGCTGCCTTGTAACGCTTTGTCTTGCCGTAATCTCCCCCCACGGCGTCGCTTTCATAGTATTCCTTAAGGTGTTTTTTTACAGCGGACTCAATGTCCATCCGCCTCATTTCCGCAAGAGTTTGCTTGTCAAATTCTCTTAAAATCCCGAAAAGACAGCTGTGTACCGCGTTGCCCCGTGAGGGTCTGTCAAGCTCAATTTTTTGCGGCGGGTACAGATCAAGTCCCTTTTTGCAGTAGTACATAAAAGGGCATTTTTGGTAGTCTTCAAAACGAGAGGCAGAGAGAGACACCGACCGTCCGAAAAGCTGTTTGCCCGTTTCGGGTGAAAGGACGTGTCCCGCCGAAAATTCTATATCGCGGAGGTATTTTATCCTGCCCGCATATTCGGGTATCTCGTTTAAAGCAGCTAAAAGACTTGCGGAGTCCGCACTGTTTCGGCGGTAGTTCTGGACGTACTGATAATACGCGGCTTCGGGGACGGCGCAGAATGATATCATGCCACGCTTTTCAAAGGTTGTAAGCACGTTCTCCCCGAACATTTCAACAGCTTGATTTACAACTATAGAGGGGTAAAGCGCCTTGCCGGACACGTCCGAAAGAGCGTATGTTATATACAGCCTTTCGGAAGCGGCAGACAGAGCCGAACAAGTAACAAAACGTTCCTCCGCAAGCTTATCCTGCACTCCTCCGGAAAGAGTTATCCCAACGTTTTCAAGAGCAAGCCTGTCCCTGTCACTGAAAAGTCCCGAAGGCTTTTCAGCATAGGGGAAAGCTCCCTCGTTTACGCCGATAATAAAGACGATTTTCGGCTCGGAGACCCTTGCGGTATGAGCTGCCACAAATCTCACGCAGTCCAGCGTTTGAGGCGGCGCGGACAGCTTCATGTCACGCACCGCAGAGGAAAACATTTCCGCAAATTCGGCAAGGGTGACCTTTGTATTTCCAAGCACCTTGTTAAAGGTCTCAAGAAGTCCGCAGAGCATATCCCAGAGCTGCTTTATCTCTCGGACTGCTTCAAGAGCTGCTGCGTCCTCGGTATTACAGTTTTCGTAGACCGCATTTATATTTTCAAAAATCTTTACTTCGTCAAAAAAATCAAGAAGCGCGCTGCATACGCTTTTCCCATCGGTATCTTCACAAGCCTTACGCAGATGGCGGACAGGCTCATAGACCCGCTCCCTGACAGGCTCTGCGCCAAGTTCCACGTCGTCGTATGGGAAAGCATCGCCCCACATTTTTCCCTCCACCGACCACTTATAGCAATAGCTTTCCACGGCGGCAATTTCTTCCTCGGTAAGCCCAAGCATACCCGTTTTCATGTAGCGGAGCCAGTCCTCGGAGGAGGCATTTTCATCTGCGGCAAGGGCGATTGCAGTCTTTACAAAAATAAACAGGGACTTATGCGCTGCGGAGCCGTTTTCGTCCGTATAAAAGGGTATTCCGTAACGCTCGAAAGAGCTTTCCATTATAGAACTGTACAGCTCCTTTCGGCGCGCCATTACGACTATGTCGCTGTATCTGTAACCCTCCTCCATAACAAGCCTGCGTATCTCTGAGCAGACAAAATCACCCTCTCCGTAGCTGTCGTTTGAGCGGTAAATCTGCACAGCTTTGCAGTTCCCATCAAATTTTTTCCTGCGGTTTCTCAAAACATTCTCGCTGAAAAATGCAAGCTCCGGGACTTTAAAACGGTACTGTCTTTCAAGAAAGGTTTTCCGCACCTCTGTCCCGTGCTCCTCCGCAAGCCTCGCAAGGGTATTAACGGTCTTGTTCACGGTGTCGAACACTGAATAATTTTTGGGCTCCCTGTCCGCGGTAGTAAGGCATATTGTAAAACTTTCGCTGTCGGCGATTACCGCTTCAAGCATGGCGTTTTCGTCGGCGGTAAAGCTTTTAAAGGAGTCCGCAAAAACAGTCCTGCCCTTGAAATATCCGTACCTCGCCGCTCTTTTTGCCGCCTCGGAGATATCCCCCTCACTGTCCTTGTAACCGCTTTCCTGCATCTTGCGGCAGTACTCCGAATAGATGAGAGCAATATCCGCCGCCTTGTCGCGGACGCTTTCATCAAGCCGTTCGGCGCAGTCGGTAAGCTGCTCGGGAGTTATGCCGCTTACGGTAAGCTCCTTGACGATATCGAGACCACTGTCCACAAATGCGGGGGACTTCGCCTGTCTGTTGTAAAAGCATAGTCCCTCCCTCTCAGAAAGCTCTGTCAGAGTGCGGAACATCATAACATTTTTCACAACGTCGGAGGCATATCTTCCTTTGAGTCCGCCGTGTTTAATAAAAATATCCTTTGCCGTCCTTGAAAAGGAAAGGATATCAACACGGTTGAAAAGCTCCATGCCAAGCCGTTCGTAAAGGCTTCTGTCGAACTCCGCCGAAAACTGGTCTGGGATTATTACAAGCACGTCTTTTCCGCTTTTTACGGCGGCTTCTATGCGGTTCACCATTTCGTACGATTTTCCGCAGCCTGCGCCGCCGAGAATTAAATTTAACATATTATTTCACCATTTTAAAATTATTTATATCAGTCTCCGTAAGCTGGTCTCCGCAGCGCGCAAGCTCTCCCATAACACGCTTTATACCGTATGACGATGTGTGCCAGTTATCCTTTGTAATATTCATTTCGCCTACTTCAATATCTGCCGGAACTACAAGAATTTCCGTTTCGGGAAACGCAGACTGAAAAAACATCAGACACCGTCTTGCGTGAAATCTTTTGCATACTAAAATCATTTTTTCAGCAGATATGCCCTGCTCTTTAAGGACTGCCGCAGCGCACTCCGCATTGGCTCGAGTGTGACCCGATCTGTCCTCCCTAACTATCGCCGATTTTGGTACGCCGTTCTTTATCAGCACGTCCTCGTACAAATCGCACTCTGTCTTATAGTCGCCGCTGTAAATATCCTTTTTGTCCTTAACTCCTGTGAAAACTCCGGTTTTAACGCTTACCCCGCCGCCGGCGAGAACATAGTCCGCAAATCCGCTTTTGTAAAGCTCCGCAGATTTTTCCGCTATTTGCGGAAAGCTTCCGCCGACGGTGATAATAACATTACACTTTTGAGGCTCGTCCTCAAGAAAAATAAAATCTCCTATTTCCTTTACCAGATCGCGCATAATGGGTACTCCTCTACTTTTTATTTTTTCGATTTTTATCTGCGAACCGCCACAAAATGTCCCGATATTCGGGAGTAGCATAGTCTATCCCTACCCGCGGCAAAGTCTCTATTTCGGGACGGTACCCGTCGTCCTCGATACGTATTCTCGGGTTTCCGAAGAAGCTCTCGCCGTTGAAGCTTTTGTCAATGCCCAGCTTTTTCGTAAGCTTTGCGGGACCGTCGTACAACTGACAGGCGCGGAACAAAACCGCCTGGGGCTGACCCTCATCTCCCGTGACGGCGTTCATCAGCCAGTGCATACCATAGCAGAGGTAAACGTATATCGTCCCCGCCTTATCGTACAGAATTTTGGTACGCTCGGTTTTTCCCTTGCTGGCGTGACAGGCGGTGTCCTCCTCCCCACGGTATGCCTCCGCTTCGGTGATACGCAGGGATATTTCGGAGCTGTCGTCACCATCTTCAAATGTACGGACTATAAGCTTTCCCACCAAATCGGGGGCAACCTCAAGAACGTCCCTATGAAAAAATTTTTCTGCGAGAATTTTATTCATACTAATTATCCTTATCTATAATTTCATCAAAACTTATCGGCTCAAAAGCGTTGAGCGCATGGTGATCTGTAAGGGTTCTGACTATCCTCCAGCCGTTCTTGGAATTTTCAGCATTTTTCTTTATGGGTACAAAACCGAGATCAAGATAAATTTTGCAGGCAAGCCATGTTGTCGTCTGTGTAGGAATTTTTGCATGGGCTGGCTCTTATACCCATCTGACGCTGCCGACG
>CAMWVF010000129.1 GCA_947177545.1 uncultured Clostridia bacterium
CTTTGCAACGGTAAGTCCTGCCCCCGCGATCACAAATGAAGAAGTCGTGGAGATGTTGAACGTGTTTGCAACGTCACCGCCTGTACCCACGATATCCACCGCCGACCTTGCCGCGGGGACAACGCTTGCTTTCCGACGCATTGTTCTTGCAAAGCCTGTTATTTCGTCAACAGTCTCGCCTTTGCACCGCAGAGCCATTAAAAGTGCCGCTATCTGCGCGTCCGTCGCGCCGTCGGACATGATGATGTTCATGGCGTTTTCTGCGTCTTCGATAGACAGGTCTTTTCCGTCCGCAGCCTGCGCAATATATTTTTTCAGAGCAATTCTCTTTTCCCTCGGCATTGAAACGACCTCACGGTCTGCGCTTTTGATTCCCGCAACATCGCATAAAAATGCGGAAATTATTGCAGAGCCGTACTCCGTAAGAACAGACTCTGGGTGGAACTGAACGCCGTAGGTTGGGTGCTGCTTGTGCCTTACCGCCATTATCTGACCGTCCCCGTCGGTGGCTATCACGTTGATACAAGCGGGTATCGAAATGGAGTCCACCACAAGAGAGTGGTAGCGTGCGGCAGGGATTTTGTCGGGCAGCCCCTCAAAAATAGGACAGCCTGTGTTTACCGAAATCTCAGTGGACTTGCCGTGCATAGGCTGTTTTGCGTGAATAATTTTTCCGCCGAAAGCCTCGGCGATAGCCTGATGTCCCAAGCAAATTCCAAGAATAGGAATTTCACCGCTAAACCTTTTTATAGCCTCCACTGAAATTCCCGCCTCTGCGGGATAACCCGGTCCGGGAGAAATTATCAGAGCCTCTGGCTTCATTTTTTCAATTTCGGCAATTGTTATCTCGTCGTTTCTTACGACCTTTATGTCAGGATAAATTGTACCGATAAGCTGGTATAAATTGTAAGTGAAGCTGTCGTAATTATCTATCATCAAAATCATTCTGAACACCTCTTCTTAAAGATTAGCTGCTTCGTTAATTGCGTTGATGACCGCAAGCGCCTTGTTCTTTGTTTCCTCGTATTCCTTTTCGGGAACGCTGTCGTAAACTATTCCGGCTCCCGCCTGAACGTAAGCCTTGCCGTTCCTGAAAAGCACCGTCCTTATCGCGATACAGGTGTCAATGTTCCCGCTGAAAGCAAGATAGCCCACTGTTCCGCCGTAAAGACCACGCTTCTTGTTTTCAAGCTCGTCGATTATTTCCATGGCGCGGACTTTCGGCGCGCCCGAAAGCGTACCCGCAGGAAGAACCGACATAAGCGCGTCCAAAGCGGTTTTGTCGGGAGCAAGCTGTCCCTGAACGTCCGAAACAAGGTGCATTACCTTTGAGTAACGTTCCACCCGCATAAAGTCGGTAACGTTCACCGTACCGAAGCTGCATACCCTGCCAACGTCATTTCTGCCCAAATCCACCAGCATGGTGTGTTCGGCACGTTCCTTTGGGTCGCCCAAAAGCTGCTGCTCGAAAGCCTTGTCCTCGGCTTCGTCCTTGCCTCTGCCTATAGTACCCGCAATTGGCTTTGTGACTACCGCGCCGTCGGTGACATTTACAAGCATTTCGGGTGAAGCCCCTGCTATGCAGTAATTTTCATGGTCGAAATAATAAAGGTAAGGGGAGGGGTTAGTAGCCCTTAACATACGGTACACGTCAAAGGGCGCGGGAGGATTGTCGATCTCAAACCGCTGGGAAAGCACCACTTGGCTTATGTCGCCGTCAATAATGTGTTCCTTGGCTTTTTCTACCATTTCCATGTACTCTTCTTTGGTAACGTTTGATTTGACAGTTATTTCTTTGCCGTTTCCGCCAGACTGGGGAGCAGCTCCCGCTTTTCCAAGTATCTGCCCGATTTCTGCGGAACGTTTCAAGCATTTGTCATACGCCCTGTCAACGTCGTCCCCCTCGTTGATGTTGAGAATAATTATCGCCTTGTTGGCAAGGTGGTCGTAAGCCACTATCTCATCGTAAAGGAACATATTCGAGTCGGGCATTTTAAGGTCGTCTTCCGGGACGTTCACAAGCTTCTTTTCAAACCGTCTCACCGTGTCGTAGCCGAAATAGCCTATCAGACCGCCCGTAAGCTTTGGTCTGTTAAGGAACACGGGGGAAGTCCGCTTGCTTAGTATACTATTAAACAATTCAATTGGGTTGGGACACTTTTTCACTTCACAGTTAACGCCGTCCGCAGTGCCCTTGATTATTTTTGCCTCATCTCCGCAGATCTGTATCTCCATTTTGGGGTCGATGCCTATAAAGGAGTAGCGTCCCCATTGGTCGGAATTGTCAACGCTTTCCAAAATAAAACAGTTGTCGAAACGCTCCTTCAACGCCGCGAACAAGCCCACGGGAGTGCAGCTGTCAATAAGGGTCTCGTAAAAAACAGGGACGGTTTTATAACTCAAAAGCAAATTCTTAACTTCTTCCTTAGTTGGATACAACATAGTAAAACTCCTTTCAAATAAAAAGAGGTCTCACCGTCCGACGCGCCGATTTTTCGGCAGTCGGGACGATAGACCTCGTGGTGCCACCCGATTTTGCGGAATAAAAAAATCCGCCTCGTTGGATACAAAGCAGATACAGAAACTCAACATAAATGTTCAAGTACGCCGCATTTGCAGTTATACCCTATCCACTAACGCAGGAAATCGGCGCAGACTACTTAGCTTGCGGAAATTATTTGCTATGCCGCTTGCCGTGTGCCTTTGCTTCTCACAACTCCATTCGCAGATACCGTTATGACCCGAACTCACACCAACATCGGGTTCTCTGATTCATCAGCATATCTGTTACTTACTTTTGCTCACAGAATTTATTATATTAAATTGATAGTGTAATTATACAACACCCCGCGCCAAAAGTCAATAGTGACATTGCACAAAAATGCGCTAAAAATTTATAATATCAGACAAACTGCCATACCCGAAATGGGGTACGGCAGCTTGTATTTCCTGAATTTTTTATAGTATATTTTAATTATGACCATCGTCACGGTAAATTTCCGCTCGCTGCCTGCGGTAATCAAAGTTCTCTTCTTTTTTGAATTTCTGCTTCGCCTCAAACATTTTCTCGTCCGCAATAGCAATGGGCTTTTCAATAGTATCGAACTCGTCGGGACTGCCAAAGAACGCCCCTATGCTGACGCTTATGGAGTAAGGCTTGTCGGCAGTATCGTTCACAATTTTAAGGTGCCGAACAATAGAGGCAGAAATCTTGTCTATCTCCTCCTCCGTGGAGGTCGTCCCGCCGATAAGGACGTACTCGTCGCCGCCTATCCTGAAGCAGGAAAGACCGTCTCCGCATACTTTTTTAAAAGCGTCCGCCACCGATTTTATGGCAAAATCTCCCTCAATATGCCCGAAGGTGTCATTGATGTACTTTAGATTGTTCATGTCCCCCAAAATAACAATAAGGTTTTCGCCCTTGATCTTCACGCTTTTGATGATATCCTCGGTGTAAAGGTTGAAGCCGTTTCTGTTATAAATGCCCGTGAGCAGGTCGGTAACGGCGTTATCCTCCATTTTCTTATAAAGGTACATAAGATTTCTGTGCCGCCTAAGGCTTTCCAAGGATACGCAGACGTACTTTATCCACTGTCTGTAGCAATGCGGGTATGTTGCCGCCGTGTCATCGCCGTAGGAAAATACCGAGTATCCGAAGCATCGCTTGTTAAAGTGCACAGGACCGAAGAAAAATGCTGTAGGTGTGGGTCGCCGCTCATATATTATAGGCAGCATTTCCGAAAGATTAAAGGTAAATTCCGGGTTGACCCTTGCATTGTCTCCGCCTCTGAATTTACGTAACGGCAGGCTCATTGTCTTTGAGTAGCCCTCGCTTCTGTACTTTAAATTCAGGTCGGTCTCTCCCAAATTGTCCCAGTCATCGCAAAGCGCAAGGAAGAAAGTGGAATTTTCCCCAAGGTGATAAGTGTGCCAAGCCAATGCGTGTATGTATTTTTCCATGTCTTTTTCCGAAATAAGCGACTCCAGCATAAAATTATACGCAGAGTTAAGGTCACCCAAAGCGTCCTCGTCCTGCCACATACGGAATTTTTTCCGCATTTCCTCAGCCGCATTCCGCGAACAGCCGCAGCTTTTGCCTATGCTTATCTCCGCGCCGCAGGGGTTGTCAGTAAATTTTGTTCCCGAAATAAGGCTGTGCATAAGCCGCGCGGCACGTCTGCCCGTGTCG
Source organism: uncultured Clostridia bacterium (assembly GCA_947177545.1). Taxonomy (GTDB): domain Bacteria; phylum Bacillota; class Clostridia; order Oscillospirales; family Ruminococcaceae; genus RGIG8773. Next base: position 4,190 of record CAMWVF010000129.1, read on the forward strand.
TCGGCAGGTATATCGGAGGACGTTATTCCAGGAACGTAATTTATTCCCGCTTCGATAGAGTCGTACCCCGTAACAGCAATATCTTCGGGAATTCTGTACCCCCTTGCTTTCAAAGCCTCGCATACGCTTATCGCCATTGTGTCGCTTGCGCAGGCAATGGCTTGGGGCATGGGTCTGCCGTCGTCGATAAGAGCCTGAACTACTTCCTCGCCCTTGTTGTACCAGAAATCGCCGTAAAAAACACGACTCCTGTCTATTGGCAGATCATGTTCTATCAGCGCCTCGTAGTACCCCGTAAGCCTGTTCGTTGCGTGCAGATGTCCCTTTATGCCTGTCATAAACGCAATGTCTGTGAGTTTGTGTACCTCTATCAAGTGCGAAATTATCTTTTTTATATTCTGAATATCGTCAGTAAAAATATTTGTGAACTGACTGCTTTGAATGTCCACCGAAATAACGGGCTTTTTAAAATTTTTTATAATATCCGCTTCAATTTTCTTGTCGGCGTTGTCTATGCGCAGGGTGTCGGGTACGAAAAATATACCGTCCAAAGCGGCGTAATTTATCATTGAAAATATATTCAGCTCGCCGTCGTACCAGCTTTGGGAATTTTTGTCCTTTGTGAACGTGCCAAAGACCGCAACATCGTAATTAAGCGAAAACGCTTCCTT
>CAMWVF010000130.1 GCA_947177545.1 uncultured Clostridia bacterium
GTAATCTTACTTTAGCTTTGATTTTTGATGCTGTATTTATGTGAACACGCTCTAATTGAACGTATCATTGTCCATGCCCCCGACAAGTCAAGCGGGCATAGGGTACAACAGATAGACATTTACTATCGGTTCAATATTGCGGTTTCTACGGCTATCGCTGACAATAGGAAATATGACAAAAAAGGAAAGGCTGCTTGATTGCAGCCTTTCTAAAAAATCTAAAATACTTCTTTACCGCTATCAGCCTTTTTCTCCGTCCTATTTTAATTTTGTTTAACTTCTATTTCCTCATGCTCCTTTTCAAATTCCTCGACACGCCTTTTCAGCATCTGTTCTATTTCTTTGTTTGCGGAACGTCCCTCATACTCTGCGACATAGCGGAATTTTGCAAATAATATTCTGTCAATTCTCAAAGTATATCTTAAAAATTTATCCTCCATATTTACACCTCGATTTCACTATTTTAATGTTATTTTTGTTAATTTTATCATGAAATGTTGCCAATGTGTAAAAATAGTGGTATAATAGTGAAAATGTGACGCAAAAAATTTTTAGGAGGAATAAAATATGAAAGCCCAAAAAGCTATAAGCATGATTGCCGCGGAAAACGGTGTTACTGTAAAAGAGGTACGTGAAGAAATACAAAAAGCAATAGATGAGGGAATGAAAAGCACTGACCCGAAAGCTATGGAATTATGGAAAAATTGTCCTAAAAAGGGAGACAAGCCTACGCCAGAGGAATTAATAGAATATATTTCCGAAATTGTAAAAAAAGACAGCAGATTTGTATCCTCCAAAAAGAAAAACAGTACCCCGCTGAATTAAATAAACGGCTTACAAAATATTGTACCAAGCAGGCAGCTCGGAGCGGTAAATAATATTGAGCTGACGGTGTATGCTTTCAAGCTCCGCGTCAAGCTCGTCGTTGGCGGCGGTTATATACGATGGAATTTTTGCCACCGACGCGCTCAATGTGCTAAGCTTGTCGTCACGGACAAAAACGCTCATCTCCCGCTCAAAGGCGTACCATTTATTTTGCAGCACATCTGCGGCGGCAGCGGCTTTTTCGCTGTCGCCGATCTTATTGTACTCCCTTATTTCCTCTGTGACGGCTATAAGCTCGCTGTTGCGGTTTTTGATTATTACCACCGCAGAGGCGGAGTACACCATAATTGCCGCGATAATTGCGGCGGCGATCACAACTCGTTTCACAAAATTCACAACTCCATTTTAAATTTTTGTATTATTTGAAGAAAATCTATATAGCATTTTACCCGCTCTTTTTAATAATAGAACATTTCCCTCCGGGGTACGCTGTCATAAGGAACACGTCCTTTATGGCGGCGTTTTCTTTTTTCAGGGCGGCATCTATCCATTTCGGGGTAACACCCAGCCTGCCCATAGCTTCGGGGACAAGCTCACCGTCCGCCACCACCACCTCGGGAGGGTTCTCGTTTTTGCCTTTAATCTCCATGTCGCCGTTTGTGACGTTCCGCGCGGAATATTTCTGGTACACCGACAAAGTACCAGTGGTCTCAACCACCGCAAGCTGTACCTCGCTTATGTCGAAAATTCCCTGACTTCGCAGACTTGCGGCAAGGTCGTCCACAGTGAAGCGTATGGACTGCATTTTCTTTTGGTCAAGCTGTCCTCCGCTGATGATTATAACGGGCTTACCGCAGGTGAAACGCCTCACGGTGCGGCTTTTTATCCCAAGCCATGACATGATAACGTCCAGCCCCGCAAGTGTCACAATGGGGATTATCCCCGTAAGCAGGGGTATGCCGGTGTCCTCCACAGGCAGGGTAGCTATATTGGATATGAGTATGGTTATGGCAAGCTCCGAGGGCTGTAATTCGCCTATCTGCCGTTTTCCCATAAGCCTTACCGTAAATATCAGCAGGACGTACAAAATTACCGCTCTTATAAATACAACAGACATATTAACTCCTTTTTTAGAGAATAACGGGTAGAGGATAAAAAGTCCGATACCATAAATCTTCTGTTTTTTATATTTTATCCATAAATTCCGAGATTAATTAATGAAAAAATTTCTATCTTCTATCTTATATTTTTTGTTTCGTATGTATTTTTTTACAGTCCATGGAAATAATACCCCCATAGGGAGGAATTTTATGACTGTTCCGAATATGTATGAATTTGAAAATATTTCCATTGTAAAATCTCTGGACGAGAACGTCCGCAATATAGAACGTATTCTCGGGAAAAGCTCCGATCTGTTGACAAATCAGTTTTTTATCTTTACTGTTCCATGCTGCATTATCTGCTTCTATGGCATTTTCTCAACGGGTAATATTACTAACCTTATACTTCGTCCGCTGACAGGGATTGCGGGGGAGAATTTTGCGCCGAAAGCGTTGTTTGAACATGTCCGTGACAAAATGCTTTTAACGGTAGACAGAGGTATGCCCACAGAGTACGGCGACCTTATCAGGCGGCTTATGAGCGGCTTTGCTGTACTTCTTATAGACGGAGTTTCCACCGCCTTTGCATTCGGCGTTCAGGGCTACGAAACAAAGGGCATTGACGAGCCGTCCTCGGAGGGGAACATAAGAGGTTCACACGAGGGTTTTGTGGAGACTGTCCGTACAAGTATGTCCCTTGTCCGCAGGAGAATAAAATCTCCCTTGCTGCGGTTTGAGCTTTTTCCCGTGACGGACACAAGCCATGTGGACGTTATCCTTGCCTACATGGCGGACAGAGTACCTATGAAGCTTGTGAAAAAAATTCGTAAAAAGCTTGAGGAGCTTCCTCTTGAAACGATACTCGGCAGCGGCTACGTGGAGCCTTTTCTGGACGGCGTTAAGAGGACTGTTTTTTCCGGCGTCTCTGTGACGGAACGTCCCGACGTTTTCTGCGCAAAAATTTTAGAGGGCAGGATAGGTCTGCTTATAGAGGGTACTCCCTTTGCCATAGTTGTGCCGTCCCTTTTTATCGAGAATTTTCAGACACTGGACGATTATAATTTCAGACCGTTTTACGCATTTTTAATTCGGTGGATACGTTATCTTGCGTTTTTCCTTGCGGTGTTCCTGCCTGCGCTTTATGTGGCGATCGCAACGTTCCACCCCGAGCTTTTCAATCATACGCTGTTGGTAACTCTTGCTGCCGCCGAGCAGACCGCACCCCTGCCCCTTGCTGTGGAGGCATTCATAATCCTGCTTTTCTACGAAATAATCAGGGAGGCGGGCGTCCGTCTGCCGAAAAGCGTGGGCGGTGCGGTGTCGATAGTGGGCGGACTTATTATCGGGGACGCAGCCGTTTCCGCGGGACTTATTTCCAACCCGCTTTTGCTCGTCTGTGCCATTTCCGTGACGGCTTCCTTTGTTGTGCCGTCCCTTAACCAACCCATAACAATGCTGAGGTTTATCGCTGTGGCGGCAGGTGGCGTCGGCGGACTTTACGGCATATCCCTTCTTGCGGCGGCTATGCTTGTGAATATCTGCTCTCTCGAAAATTACGGTGCGCCGGTAATGTCACCCTTGTCGCCGTTCACACCTAAAGCCATGCGGGACGTTCTCACAAGGATAGGATTCAGAAAAATGGCAAAGGGCAGGGCTTCAGTTGAGGATCTGCACGGCGTTGATATGGACGGCTGACAGTCCGCCGCATTTTTGCAAATATTTCAAAAAATACAAGAAAGAGGGTCAACAATGGAACAAACTCAAAAAATAGGCTGGGGACAGTTCCTGCTGCTGCTTTTCATGTGCAGGGTCTTTACTCTTATGACATTTGTGCCCATGTCTGCAAACAGCGGCGACCTTACCCTGCAAATGACGGCGGCGGTCATCGGGACAGTCATTCAGGCGGTGCTGCTGATACCAATAGTGCTGTTAAAAAAAAGCGTGACCCGAGCCGCGCTTGAAAAGAACCGCTTCTGCGGCATTGTCACCGCGGGGCTGTACCTGCTGTTCTTTCTTTTTTACACGGTGAGCAGCCTGCTGCATTTTCAGAAATTTTTAAGCGCGCGTTTTTTCCGAAACAGCGGCAGCATTATTATGCTTGCGGTACTGCTGGCTGTGTGCGTGTACTGTGCAAGCCTCGGCGTTGAGGCGTTGGGCAGAAGCGGGGTACTGCTTTTCTGGCTGTTTATTGCGGCGTTGATTATTATGGTTCTGTACTCGGCGCAGGACTTTGACATTACAAATCTGTTTTTCGGCAAGCTTAGTGAAAAAAATCTTTTTACGGCGGTCATGGACGATATTTCCCGCAACGGTGAGATTTGCGCCGCCGCTTTTCTTGCTAAGCACGTCCGCGAAAAGCTTCGCTGTGGGGTGTACGGTCTGCTTGCGGCAAAGCTGCTGCTTATCGAGGGGGTGACGCTGCTGATAACCGCCGTTCTCGGGGACTTTGCACAGCTTACCGATTACCCCTTTCTTACGGTGGGTACCTTCGGCGGTACGGGCTTTATACAGCGTGGGGACGCGCTCTACCTCATTGTGTGGACGATAACCGCTGTGATAAATATTTCCCTTTTTCTGCACATTTCGGCGGGACTTATGGTTGAGGTTTTTCCGAAAATAAAGTTCAGCGCAAGTATTGCGGCGATAATAGTTTTTGCGGCGGCGGCAGCCCTGACCATTACGGGTGCGGAGCTTTCCGAAAGAGGTTTCAGGGTATTGTCGGGCTGCTCGATAATTTTGCTGACGGGCGTGATACCGTTGATAATGTATATTTTTTCTAAAAAATCTCACATGAGTAAATAAATTATTATTTTTAAAAGAGTCCCTTTAGGCAATTTTTCAAAAAAATTGAGGTTGTGATAGAATGTTTAAAAAAGTATTTTGCGTGTTGTTTTTCGTCTGCACGGCTCTGACC
>CAMWVF010000131.1 GCA_947177545.1 uncultured Clostridia bacterium
CATACATACTATTATAGCACATTACAAGAATTAATTAAAGTACTATTTTTCAATTTTAACATTTTTATAATATTTACGGAATAAGTAATTTTTTTCCGTCAATACTTTTATAGGCAAACCGCATATGGGTACGGAAAATTATACGGTAAATTTGTTAAAATTCCCAATAATACCTTTACTTATACGGAAATCTGGTGTATAATATAATGGACAAGTTATATAATTATAAAACTTTTGAAACAACGAAAGGTCGGGATATATTGAAAGTAGATTTCAATAAAAAATATAACACTATTTCCGTGTACTGCATAATCACCTTTGCAATTTGCCTTGCATTGGTGCTGGTTTGTATACGCTCCACTGAAATTTTCGCCTACATAAAGCAGTTTTTCAAGGTCATCGCTCCGGTAATATGGGGCATAGCTATTGCTTACATCTGCAATCCTGTCATGAAAATACTGGAAAAACTGTTTCAAAAGCTTTTGGACAAGAAAAAGCCTCACCCCAAGCTTAATCGCTCACTTAGTATTTTTATAACAATGCTTCTGCTGATAACGATAATCGTTTCAATTTTAGCTCTTGTTATAATTCAGGTGCGGGATAGCGTCATGGAAATTCTTTACAGTATACCTACCTACATCAATCAGTTGGAGGACTTAGTTGTAAAGCTTTTGGGCGATTACCCGGACATAGTTCGTGAAATCGAAGCACAGTTGGAAACTATCCAGCCAAAGCTTATTGAATTTGCCAACAACATCATTCCCAAGTTGGGAGATATTTCTCTTAAAGTCAAGGACGGCGCAATCGGCTTTGTGGTCTCAATGAAAGACTTCATAATCGGCTTTATCGTTGCAATATATCTGCTGTTCAGCAAGGAGACCTTTACCGCTCAGGCAAGAAAAATAACCTATGCGCTTTTCCCTAAGGCGCTGTGCAAGGGAATACTCCGCACCTGTGCAAAAGCCAATCAGACCCTTTCTGGCTTCCTCTCGGGAAAGCTTCTTGATTCCCTTATTATCGGCGTTATATGCTTTGTCTGCATGAGAATTATGAACTGGGAATTTGTGGCACTTATCAGTATTATCATTGGCGTAACAAACATTATCCCCTTTTTCGGACCCTTTTTCGGGGCTGTACCAAGCGCTCTGCTCCTGCTTATGACAAACCCCAAGCACGTCATACCGTTTGTTATTTTCATAATAATTTTGCAGCAGTTTGACGGCAACATTCTGGGACCCAAGATTTTGGGCGACTCCACGGGACTTTCTCCATTCTGGGTAATGTTCGCAATTTTTGTAGGCGGCGGTTTGTTCGGATTTATGGGTATGCTTTTGGGTGTCCCAGTATTTGCGGTAATATATGCACTTGCAAGCGAATTTTTCTCATATCTTCTCAAAAAGAAGCGGCTTTCCCACTCAACGGCGGATTACAAGGAGCTTGATATAAACAACCCTCCCCACGCAAGAGCGGCGGTCACTGCATCGGAGACAGAAGAAGCAAAAGCTGTTCCCCAAACCGAGAAAAAATAGCACGGTTTTGTTCTGTCATAAAAATAATTTTACTGTGCTCCCTATCAAGGTAGTATAATATTTGGAAAGCAAAAAAGAGGAAAACTTATTATGGACAATAAACTGGATTATGATGAAAAAGTTGAAATAAATACTTTAAAAAAAGAAAATGAGTTTGATTGGATCATTGCTTCAAATTATTACAATTATTATAAGGCATTTGCACAATCGGGTATCATTGAGCTTCATGAAAGTTCTGTTAGCTGGATCATTCCGTATAAGGGAGAAAAAGGTCCGTCACTTGCTTTTCGTATTCGTTTGAATGACGAAAATGCCGAAACCGAATTAAAAGCTTTAAGCCAAGGTATCCGAAAAGGTGAGATACCGCAAATGTGGATCGTAACACCGGACTCGTCTCCCGATAACATTATTGAAATTATGGAACAGAACGGTTTCAAGAATTTGTCGGAAGACGATGACGATTGTGAGCCTGCAATGCTGCTGCGCAAAAAAGATTTTGTTCCGTACATAAAGGAAAACAGCCGTATCACTTGCCGAAAAATAAGTACAAAAGAGGATTTTAAGTCGTGGATAGATGTAGTAAATACAGCATTGCACGGCTGGGATATGATTGACGCAGAGCATTATTTTACATGGGTGAAAAGTGAGAATATCAATATCTATTTGGCTGATATCAATGGTGTTGCTGTTTCAACGTGTGCGACTATCAAAAATGGAAATACAGCCTCATTGGAATTTGTATCTACTCTTGAACAATATCGAAAAAAGAAAGCGGCAGCTCTATTATGTTCCCATGCAATAAACGACCTGCTGAATAAAGGTGCTGAGACCGTAACGTTAAGCGCGTGTGGTCACTCTGTACATTTATACAAAAAATTAGGTTTTAAAAATATTTTAATAATATAATTTTGAAATATAATTTTTAATTTTTCGCTTGAATAATAAAAAACAGAGGATAGATTATAGCAAAAATCTATCCTCTTATAAATTTTATTGCCTTATGCTCAACTTTAATTGCGAAGCGTGAACATTCCGATAAGGTCTTTGAGAGTAGACGCCTGACCCGAAAGCTCCTCCGAAGCCGCCGCGCTTTGCTCTGCGGTAGCGGAGTTCGTCTGAACTACTGAGGAAATCTGCTCCACACCGACATTTATCTGCTTTATCATATTAGCCTGCTGCTCGCTGGCAATGGCTATCTTGCCCACTATCTCCTCGACAGAACGGGCTTTCTCGCCGACGTTATTCATGGCTGCGGCTGTTGCTGTGGCAATTGACATACCCTTGGCTACAGCGTCCATAGAGTGTTCGATAAGAACGGTGGTGTCCTTTGCCGCCTCTGCGGATTTGGAGGCAAGATTTCTTACCTCGTCCGCAACTACAGCAAAGCCTTTTCCTGCCTCTCCCGCTCTTGCGGCTTCTACCGCAGCGTTAAGGGCAAGTATATTAGTCTGGAACGCAATATCCTCAATAGCCTTAATAATATCGCCTATCTGGTCGGAGGTGCTGCTGATGTTGTTCATAGCCTCGGTAAGACGTTCCATTTCCCGGTTTGCTCCCTCAACATAGCCTGCTGTTTCGTTTACAAATGCTCTTGCGTTTGCACAGTTATTGGAATTCTGCGCCACTTGCTAGGAAATCTCGTGAATAGTAGCAGCAAGCTGCTGTACAGAGGAAGCCTGCTCGGTAGTACCCTGAGAAAGGTTCTGAGCTGCCGAAGAAACCTGGTCTGCGCCAACGGAAACCTGGTCTGCGGCGTTATTTATGTTTTCAATAATACCATTGAGCTTTGTGACAATGTCGTTCATAAAAGCAAGTATCTTGCTGAAATCTCCCGAATAAAAGCCCTCGTTTTCGGTATCGTTCACAGCAAGGTTGCCTCTTGAAATTTCTCCCAGCACCCTGCCTATGTCCTTGATAATATTATCCAGCTTGAAGAGCATGGTCGTTGTGGCTTCTGCAAGTACGCCTGTCTCGTCCTTTGCACGTACTTCGGGGACGGGGCTTGTAAGGTCGCCGCCTGCAAGCAGGTCAATACGCTCTGCGCAAAGTTTAACAGGCTTGCCGATGACCTTGCCGAGACGAAGAGAAAGAATTACCGAAACTATAAGCGCAATGACCGTGATAATAACAGTAGTTGTAATAGCGGTATTTGCATCATTCATAAAGTCGGACTGGGGAGCATAAATCGCCAGCGACCAGCCGTCAGTACTGCCTATGGGGTAATACGCCGCAAGCTGATCAACTCCCTTATATTTGTAATTTTCAAAGCCGTTTTCGCCATTTTTCATTTTTTCACGCATTGCAAGAACGGAGTCATAACCGGGATCCTGCTTGTAGGAATCAGGCTCGCCGTTTTTTACTACGTCCATGTCAGGATCCGCAATAATAGTGCCGTTTTTGTCAATTATATACGCCGCACTGTTTTCGCTGACATTGATATCACTTACTATGCTGTTGAGGAAATCCTCATGGGGTACAACATAAACGCAGCCAACTACCTCTGTACCGTCATAAAGAGGCGCTGCAACTATTATTGTAAGCTTGCCCGTTACCTTTGACACCAACGGCTCTGATATCTTAGCCTTTCCCTGCATTGCCATTTGGTAATATTCACGGTCGCTGTATGTATTTCCGTCAATTCCGTTACCGTTGGCGTCGATAAGATTACACCTTTCAAGGTCGTATCTGTCCGCCCATTCACGAAGTATCTCCTGCTTTTCTTCTGTAGACACCTCGGGGTCGGAAAGCTTGTAAACTCCGCCCAAGCCCGCAGCAATATTTGAATATGCCTGCAATTCCCACATTGCTCTGTCAGAAGAAACTTTTACAATTTCCTCCATGTTGCCTTTAACGATATTAGTTGCCGATAAGTACATTGCTGTTATCGCGGCAGCTCCAAGAAAGAATAGGGACAATCCCACCAAAAGAATAGATGTGCAGACAATTCTGCGTTCAATAGATTTCATAGTTATCACCCTTTTTCAAAAATATACTAAAACCTCTTAAAAAGCTTAATAATTTTAGTGATAATTAACATTAACAGGTATAGTATAGCATATCTGCAACAAAAATGCAAGTGATTTTATTAAAAAATATGCGGCAATGATTTTCAAATCACGCCGCAAAATTATTAATAAATTTTCTGTCAGCTTATTTTGGTAACATCATAGCCCTCTTCTTCAATAGCAGCCTTTATCTCGTCATCGGACTTGCTTGTTTCACACTCTGCATAGCCGCCATCAAGAGAAACATTTACGTTCAGCGCGCCTAAGCCCTCCAGAGCCTCCTTTACGTGGGCAACAC
>CAMWVF010000132.1 GCA_947177545.1 uncultured Clostridia bacterium
GAAGTAGTTTGTACCGTCCCGCTTTTCCCAATTATTGTTATAATAAAGGCTTTCCTTTATCTTGCCCAGCACCCAGCTTTCGTACTGCGGATCTGCCTGCATAGCCGCAAAGCCCTCGTCGGAAATGTCTGCAAGCACAAAATTTTTCCTCTGCAATTTCTGCGGACTTTGACGCTGAAGCTGAGAAATCTTAAAATAAATATACGTTTTGTATTCCTCGGCGGAAAGCTCATCAAGCGCTTCTTTGTCTTTATTAACGTCGTAAATATCTGTTTTTGCAGCGATTTCTTTTTCCTTTTTCTTAACGGCGTCGGCAAACGTTTCCGCTTTTTCATCGTTTCCCTTTTGGGCATCTTCGTTTCTTTTGGGCAGAACGCAGCGCCCAGCCGCGGAGTTTATATTGAAATTGTTTTCCACAAAGTCACCTCCCAAATTTCCTTTGTTGCCATTATACAATAATGTTTCCTAAATTTGTTTATGCATTTATAGACTGTTTGCTAACGCTTTATTAACTTTTGCGGAACAATACAGTACGCCGATTTCTCAAAAAAGATTTGCCGTACCGCTTGATTATTTCGGGAAAATGTAGTAAAATTAATATGTATTTGCAAATTTAAACCGAAAGGAATTTTTGATATGAACTGGACCGAAGTCAACATTTTCACCACTACCGAGGGTATAGACCCCGTCTGCGGCTGCCTGCTTGGGATAGGCGTTACGGGATTTGTTATAAAGGACGCAAAGGATTTTGAGGAATTCCTCGCCGACAAAACGGGCAACTGGGATTACATAGACGACGATTTGATGAACCTGCGTGACTGCGAGACCTGCGTGACGGTGTATCTCCCCGACGATTCGCAGGGGGCGGATATGCTTTCCGCGCTGCGTTCGGAGATGTCCGCCCTTGCCGAAAGAGACGAAAACAAGGCTTTCGGCAGACTTACTGTGGAGCTTGCAAATGTTCGTGAGGAGGACTGGGCGAACAACTGGAAGCAGTATTTCAAGCCCCTGACCGTGGGCGAAAAGCTTGTCATCAAGCCATCTTGGGAGGATTACGACAAAAACGACAGCAGGACTATCTTGGAGATAGACCCTGCCTCCAGCTTTGGTACGGGTCAGCACAACACCACTCAGCTTTGCCTTGAGCTTATCGAAAAAAATCTCAAAGGCGGCGATAAAGTCCTCGACCTCGGATGCGGCAGCGGAATACTGTCCATAGCGGCGATTTTGCTTGGCGCGGAGGAGGTCACGGCAGTGGACATCAGCCAAAACAGCGTTGAGACTGCCAAGGAAAATGCTGCCAAAAATAACATTTCCGAGTCGAAGTACACGGCGTACTGCGGCGATATAATAAGCAATGAAAAGCTTGTGGAAAAAATCGGCGGAGGCTTCGACCTTATCGCGGCAAATATCGTTGCGGACGTGCTTATAGCCATGTCCCCGCTGTTTGAAAAATTTGTCAAAGCGGGCGGCACGCTTATTCTTTCGGGAATTATCACCGAGCGCGCCGACGAGGTGGTGGAAGCGGTGAAGTCCAAGGGCTACACCATGACTGAGATTAGAGAAAAGAACGGCTGGGCAGCGGTTGCATTCAGAAGTTGATTTATAGACATATTATACCATTACGGAGGTATTGCAATGAAAAAATCTGTAAAAGAGCTTATTTCGGAATTTGATCCGCCGTTGCTCCCGTGCATTATTTTTGCGGCGGTTTTGTCTGCAGCTTCGGTCATTTCCGTAGCAACAGACTTGCTTGCTCCGTTGCCCGAAATAATTTGCTATATTTTGTATGCGTGTTCTGCTGTCTCCCTTACTGCAATGGTTCGATCGATCATTAAATTCATAAAAAGCGGCAAACCCAAAAGGAAAATAAACGCCGTACTGCACAGCAACAGATTTTTTTCAAGGATTGCCGATGATATTGATTTCCGTATTGTGACAATGGCGTACTGCTCATTCGGTATAAATGCCGCTTTCGGTTTAGCTAAATTAGCAGCGGGAATATTCCTGCCGTCATACTGGCTTATTACGCTTGCGGCGTACTATATTTTACTTTGTGTGATAAGAATTTTTCTGCTTCGTGCAAATGGCAGGATCGTTTCCGTTAAAGACGAAAAACAGCGGCTTTTAAGAGAATGGAAAGCTTACGGTATCTGCGGCAGGCTTTTTATGGTCATGACGCTCATTTTGAACGGTGCGATAGTTCTTATTGTAAAGGACGGTCATGGTTTCCGCTATAATGGATTTTTGATCTATGCTGTGGCGCTATACGATTTTTACTGTTTGATCTCGTCTATCGTTTACATTACAAACAGAAGAAAAAATCACACTCCTATAATTGAATCTATAAAGACAATCAAGCTGTCTACGTCGTTGGTGTCGATGCTTTCACTGCAAACCGCCATGTTTGCAAGCTTTGGCGGAGATCTTGACTATCAGACAAAAATGAATTTTATTGTCGGCACGGCGGTTTGCGTACTTATTTTCCTGCTTGGACTGTTTATGGCAGTCAGGGCGCACGTAAATAAAAAAATAATCGCGGAATTTTAATTATTCATGGAGAGAAATGTTAGTATGATAAAACAGATAACCAAAGCCGACATTTCCAAATGCACGAAAGTTATTAGAGAAAGCTTTTTAACGGTTGCGGAAGAATTCGGCATAACCCCCGAAAATGCGCCGAGGTTCACGGCTTTTGCAACAACCGAGGACAGGCTCTACCGGCAGCTTGAAAGCGAACACAGACCAATGTTCGCATATTTTGATGATGTAAATATAGTTGGGTATTACTCACTTAAAAAAGACGACGGCGTGTGCGAGTTGAATAATTTATGTACTCTTCCTAATTACAGACATAAAAAAATAGGCGAAAAGCTTTTGTATGACGCTTTTGAACAGGCGAAAATGCTTGGCTGTTCAAAAATGATTTTAAGTTTTGTGGAGGAAAACAAGCGTCTGCGCAGGTGGTACGAGAACCACGGATTTATCCACACGGGGACGGAAAAGCTGGATTTTTTCCCGTTCACCTGCGGGTATATGGAGATAGAATTGCAATAAATAAAATAGAGAGGGGCAAAAACATGACAATAATTTATTCCTCCGAAAATAAAATTTTCGGCTATGACGAGACGGACAAATCTCTGACGGAGATACCATGTGAAAGGGTCAATAAATACCGCGAGACTGTGCGTAATATTCAGCAGCGCAAGGAGTGGAAAACCACAGGTACAGGCGCAAATTTCATGGGCATGGCTACCGCGGACATGATAAACCCCGACGAGCTTCCCGTGAGAATTACGGGACTGTCCGTAAATGGGGACGAGCTTGTCTACGGCGTAAATTTGGAGGCAGTGGGAAGTATCTATCACCGCAGCTTCGACCCTGCGGATACCGCCGAGGGACTTGTCCGCGCTTCCAACGATTTCCTTTTCTGCTCTTTCGATATTAAAGACGGCAAGCTTGCGGTGTGTATGGGTTCTTCAAGCTTTCAGCACATTGCTGTTATGGATATGAACGGACGCTACGACGAGTACACCGATGGCGACACTATTGAGGAAAATCCTTGCTGGGCGGCTAAGAAAAACGGTGTGTATTTTTCTACTGCGGGGTATGCGAGAGACCAATACGGCTCTATCGCGGCGGTAAGCCCACGCGCCATAGCGTTCCTCGACCTTGACAGAAAGTCCATGACCGAGGTAGTTTCCGACGACAATTACGACTTCCTGCACCCGAGGGAGGACAAAAGCGGCAATCTCTACTATATCCGTCAGCCCTACGGCGGCGAAAAGCCCAAGGGCGGCGTTACCTTTAAAGACGTGATAATGTTCCCCTACAGAATTGTCAAGGGCATATTCGGCTTTTTGAATTATTTTGCGACTATATTCGGGGGCGAGTCCCTGAAAAGCGGGGGTGTTTTCAACGGGACTAAGTCCAAGCAGCGTTCACAGAGGGACATCATCATTGAGGGCAATGTCATCAATGCCGAAAAGCTGGACAAAATAAACGAAGCAAAGGTTGACGAGCACGGCGGTATCATGCCGCAAAGCCGAGTGCTGATAAAGCGTACTGCGGACGGCAGCGAGGAAATTATCAAAAGGGGCGTGCTGGAGTATACCCTTGACGGCGACGGCAATGTGATAATCTCAAATGGCAGGCATCTGCTCCGTATCGACAAGGACGGGAACGAGACCCATATTGCAAAGGCTAAGCTGGCGGTAAATCTTGCTGTTAAATAAATTAAAATACGGAGCTGATAAAATGAAGAAAAGTATTGGCTTTTTTCAGACAATGTCTAACTTATTATTCTTATCTTATGGAGAACCGTATGTTCCTCCTGAAAATATGACTGAAGAAATGAAAAATGATGGTTTAATGGTTTACAGTATACTGTAGAGCATAAATATTAAATAATATAAGTACTATACATAATACGAAAGGAAAGACTTTTATGACCGAAAAAGAAAAAATGCTTGCGGGAAAAATATACGACCCAAGCGATGAAGCTCTCGCCCTTATGCGAATGAACGCACACAAGCTTTCACAGCGTTACAATAATACTTTTGAGGACGAGGAGCAGCTCAGAAAAGCAATTCTGGACGAGCTTGTCCCCAACCGTGGGAATGGTACTTTTTTACAGGGTCCCGTTTATTTTGATTACGGAGTGTTTACAACATTCGGCGAAAGCTGCTATGCAAATTTTAATTTTACGGTACTGGACTGCTGTCACGTAAATATCGGCGACAATGTTTTCTTCGGACCAAACTGCACCGTGGCGACCCCCGTTCACCCGTTCCGCTGGCAGGAGCGCAACATGAAGCAAA
>CAMWVF010000133.1 GCA_947177545.1 uncultured Clostridia bacterium
ACGCTCTTCGCCTTAGTCTCGTGGGCTCGAGATGTGTATATGATAGCAGGTTTAATACTTGAACTTGTTTTATTTGTTTTAATGCGTAATGATAACGCAGCTATCATTCCCATTTTCGACAGCTTTGGACTGACGGATCACACAGGAAAATATGAGGTTACTGTAACTGCTGACGCTGATATGAATGAATTTCAAGAACGGTACGAAATTATAGGTTATGAAAATGGTGTTTACACTATTAAAGTAAGGGAGAACTGATTGTGAAATTTGAAAGTCTTTTTGCACCCGTTATTGTTGGTGTAGTAACATTCACGTGCTGTTTTGCAGTTATTATAGGATTAGGTATAGGCGCTTTAGTTGCTGATTATTCGTCAAAGCTTAAAGTTCCTGCTACAATATATGAAATCGGGGAGGTCGTTAATTATGATTACAAAGTAGTGGCTACAGATGGGAAAAACACTTTATGGTTGCAATGTTGTGATGATGATTGTACATATGTCGCAGTTGTTTCAAGTGATTACCCCAATTTAAGCCTTTCCGAAAAGATTAAATGGATGTTGAACACGTCATTAAAAGACAATGTAAACATAGAAATAATCACAGAGCAAGTTGAAAATCAGGAGTAAAATTATGCTGATAGGTTTACATGACGCAGAGTATGAGCATATGCCGCACAAAAGCTTTCCGAACTACGCACTGATGAAAATATCGGCTTACCACAAGTCCCTCGGAGATACGGTTGAATGGTGGTGTGCGCTTGACAATAATAAATACGACCGTATTTACTCCTCTAAAGTCTTTGACTTTACGGAAGAAAATCCGTTTTTGCCTCCCGAAAAGACGGTAAAGGGTGGAACGGGGTATGGAATATTTACGGAGCTGCACTCGGATATAGACGATATGTTTCCCGACTACTCTATTTACCCTAATTGTGATTATGCGATCGGATTCCTTACCAGAGGCTGCCCCAATAAATGTCCGTGGTGCTATGTGCCGCAGAAAGAGGGTGCTATAAGACCTTACCGCTCATGGAGGCAGCTCGTGCGATCTGATACGGACAAGCTTGTGCTTATGGATAATAATATTCTTGCCTGTGACTATGGTTTAGGTCAGCTTGCGGAGCTTGCCTATACAGATTACTGTATTGACCTTAATCAAGGTATGGATATTCGGCTGTTGACAGATGATGTGTGCAAGCTTTTGAAAAGGATACATTGGATAAAGTATATTCGGTTTTCCTGTGATTCCTGTTCTCAGCTCCCATACTTTGAACGTGCGGCAGAAATGTTTGAACGGTACAGAATTTCCAAAAGCAAAGTC
Organism: uncultured Clostridia bacterium; assembly: GCA_947177545.1. Taxonomy (GTDB): domain Bacteria; phylum Bacillota; class Clostridia; order Oscillospirales; family Ruminococcaceae; genus RGIG8773. The sequence continues at coordinate 1,321 of CAMWVF010000133.1, forward strand.
TTTATATACATATTGGTGCGTTCTGACTTGCAGGAGGCGGATTTTCGGGTGCAGGAGCTTAATAAGCTTTGCAGAAATTTTAATCTGTATGCACAAGCCGAACGGAACGGGGGCAGGGGTATTATACCTAACACGGCACAGCTTGAATTTGCACAGCGTTATGTATACGGCAAATGCTATAAAAAAGAGAATTGGCAAGAATATTGTCAAAAAAGAGGATTTAATTTTTAATAATTCCCCAGTGGGGACAAGGAGGAAAATAAGAAAATGTTGAAAGCTATTATATTTTTAATTGTTGTATGGCATGGACTTATGCTTGGGTGCGTACTCCAATTTACAAAAGACAGCGTAAGCCTTGGAGCAGTTACAAAAGCCGTTATGCTGCACGACAAGAAGTTTTTAGCCGTAAACTGCGATTATAAGAAAGCGAAATTTATGTGTGTAATGTTATTTTTGCTTATAAATATAATAGGCAATATCTCAACACATATTTTATAAGGAGCTGAGTAAATACTACTGCACCGACTTGCAATAAGCAGAGGTGGGCAAAAAAGTTGAATGTTAAATAAAATTCCCCACTGGGGACGAAAGGGTGAGAAAATGCTTATAAAATATTGCATATCCAATAGTTTAACTCCCGATATAACGGAAATTGCAGACGTTACCAAAGAGGACGGCAATGCGGTTTTTACTCCGATAAGAGAGGATATTTTGAATATTGTCGTTAAAGACATTTCGGGTTATGAATTTGAAAGAATTGTCGATATGCTGTTCGATCACGGCAGAGCTGACATTACTTCACTTAAAAACAAGACCTTTTATGAAGAATTGGACAATTACGAAAAAAATGATGATTCCCCACTGGGGAATGGGGAGAGATAAGTGTGTATTTGCAAGTAATTGATATGAAATTAAAAGAAAAAAATATATCTGCAAGAAAAATGTTATTAGATTTACATTTATCTAATAATCTTCTTACAAAGTGGCGAAAGGGGAATATTCCGTCACTTGATAAAATAACCGCAATAGCTGAATACCTTGATGTTCCTGTTTCTTATCTCTTGGGCGAAATACAGGCATTTGAAACACTTACTGATGATGAGCAGACTTTTTTAAAAAATTATAGACACTTTGATATTACGTGCAAAAAAATAGCTAAAGTAATTGTTGAATCAATGATAGACTGTTTAAAATAATTCCCCACTGGGGACAAGGAGATTGTTAGTATGAATATAATAAAAGCTATATTGATGTTGCCTGTCATTTGGCATGGGCTTATGCTTGGGTGTTGCCTTGTGATGTGCAAAAATGATTTTGTAACTTTATACGCTGTAACAAAAGCAGTTATGCTGCACGATTTAAATTTTTTAACTGAAAACTGCAATTATCCAAAAGCAAGAATTCTTTGCACAGTTTTGTTTGTTGGTACGACTTTAATAGCCGCTTTCATATATAATACAATTTTATAAGGAGAATGCTTTCATATGAGAACAGACACCAAAAACATAGTTGCAACGATGGCATACCTTATCGGAGTACGAAAAAGCGCGTGGATATCATCATACGGAAACGAATGCTCCGAGCTGCTGACGGAGCTGGAAAACAACCGCAATGCAACGACTATAAGGTACTTATGCAAGCTCAGGACTACCCTTATGCAGAGATTCAAAAAAACAGACTTGGCAATAGTGCATGATTGTAAGAACATAGACCATATAGAATGGTACGACACAGAAAATATACGGCAGCTTGAAAAATGGGGATATACTATACTTTTGGCAAACAAACGCGCCTCGGATTACTCGCTTCACTTCAATACGCTTATCCACGACAATATAGACAAATGCCGTGCGCTTTTTCCTGACTGGATAGCATGGGAATATGTAAAGGATATCTTTGTCATACCTAAATTTACAAATGAAAAAATACAGAAGTTTGAATTTGAAAAATATATGGAAAATATAGAACACTATCCGTTTCAGATGTATATTCACTGGAAACCCAAGGATTTCGGAAATATTCTTTACAATGACGGGAAATTCCTTGAGATACTATATGATATGAACAACGATTATTTTGGCGATAAAAGTAAATATAAAAATGCTGTGGACGATGTTAAAAATAATATTTACAGCTTTATTGACAACAGCTACAAAACGGTTCTTGCGGTGGACTGCGAAAATTCCGATGTCTATAAGCTGTACGGAATGTTGAAAAATCTTAACAAAGACGAGATTGAAAAGATAGAAAAGATTATTCTATACGATGACAGAAATACAAACAATGGTTGGGACTATATCGAAAAGTTTATCGAGATACCAGTTGAACACATAGAGGTGCAGAGGGTGGTGGATCACAAGTCAATAGTGGATATTAGAATGACCACGGGAATATGCAGTGAATTCTATAAAAACGACGTATCCTCTTTTATACTTCTGTCCAGCGATTCAGACTACTGGGCGCTTATTTCGTCCTTGCCCGAAGCGGAATTTCTTGTTGTAATAGAGTATTCAAAATGTGGCAATGCCATTAGGGAGGCTTTGGATACCAACGGGATCTACTACTGCTCACTGGACGATTTCTGCACAGGAAATATTGAAGAACTGAAAAGAACTGTTCTTATAAGTGAATTAAAAAAGATTTTGCCCGATCTTATGAAATATAACGGAAAGGAACTGGCAAATATGCTGTTTGAACGCGCCCGTATTGAAGCGGATAAAAATGAGATAATGAACTTTTACAACCAATACATAAAAACAATAAGGCTTTCTGTTGACGATATAGGAAATTTCAGTTTTAGGATAAATTTTTAAAATAAAAATTTATAGGGAACAAGGAGAATAGAAATGGCTGAACATGAGAAAGGCTTTTTAACGAAATTTCCAGACCGTTTAAAAAAGCAGTTAGAAGAACTTAAAGAGTCAGGATTTTACACATCGGAAGAAGCGGTAAAGCCGATTGATAACTTTTTTGAACATATAAACGATGAGGAAAAGCTTAGGACTTCAAAGAAAAAATGCGATGGTAGATTTTCTACTGAAATGCCCGAACGCATAAAGAAACAGCGTGAGAAAATAAAAAAATCCGAGAACAGTACATCGGGGGAGGTGATGACAATGGATAATTACTATGATACTCAACTTGCTAAAATGACAAAATGGATAAAGCTTTTTCAGCGTATGAGTTCTACTCAAAAAATCAGAGTTTTTATGGATTCAAATGAAAATGCTGCGTTTGAGAGTACTATTGCCGAAATAACTTTTGAAGATTTGACTGAATTTGCAGGATACGAACCCGAAGACATTTCAGCCAAAGACGGTGTGATTGTCATAGGCTGCTGCAATGAATAATTCCCCAATGGGGACAAAGGGCTGACTTAGCAGCCTTAAACCGAGAAAGTGACAGTAAAACGCTGTTTTCGGCGTATGTAATACTCTCGGCAAGGTATAAGCTCCCTACATAAAGTCCGTGGGGACGTTACGCCG
>CAMWVF010000134.1 GCA_947177545.1 uncultured Clostridia bacterium
CTACGGGGACGCCTACTATCCACACGCCGTAATTTGCAGGGTCGATTTCTTCCTCCATTGTCTCGACAGCAGCGTCAACAGTCTCGGAAATATCAAAGCCCTGTTCTGCAAGCTCGTCGCCGTATGAGCCGTATGCCTCGTCAAAATCGCCGAAGCTGCCGTCTTCAATTGCGCCCAGAACGTCCTCCGCGCCGATGACTTCCGCGTCAACAGCAGCTTGAACGGTTGCAACAACATCATCTGTAAAAATGTTTTCGGCAGCAAAATCGTCCTGCGCTTCCTCGTATGCGGAAGTACCTATGCCGAACAAATGCCAGCCGTCGCCGAACAAGCCGTCGTTTGCCCAGTCCGTAAGTATCGTACCAACCGTTGTTACAGAAACATAGTAAACAATTACCATCACAACTGCAAAAATCGGCAGAGCAAGAATTCTGTTCGTAACGATTTTATCTATCTTATCAGAAACTGTCATTCCGCCTTTGTTCTTCTTTTTAAGGCAGCCCTTAATAATTCCTGCTATGTAAATATATCTCTCGTTTGTAATAATGCTTTCGCTGTCATCGTCCATTTCTTTCTCGGCAGCGGCAATGTCCTGTTCGATGTGGGACTTTTTATCTGCGGGAATATTAAGCATTTCAAGAACCTTTTCGTCACGCTCGAATATTTTTATAGCGTACCAACGCTGCTGTTCTTCGGGAATGTCGTGCAGGACAGCTTCCTCAATATGAGCAACAGCGTGTTCAACGCAGCCGCAGAATTCATGTCTGGGTACGGATTTTTCACCCGACCTTGCAGCCTCTATCGCCGCCGCTGAAGCTTCGTTTATGCCTGTTCCTTTAAGAGCGGAAATTTCAACTACCTTACAGCCAAGCTCGGAGGCAAGCTGTTCTGTATTGATATTGTCGCCGTTTTTGCGGACAACATCCATCATATTTACTGCGCAGACGACTGGAATTCCAAGCTCCACAAGCTGCGTGGTAAGGTACAGATTACGCTCCAAATTTGTTCCGTCGATAATATTCAGGATAGCGTCGGGACGCTCTCCGATAAGATAGTTTCTCGCAACGACCTCCTCCAGAGTGTAGGGGGAAAGAGAGTAAATTCCCGGCAGGTCGGTGATTATAACGTCCTTGTGACCTTTAAGACGTCCCTCTTTTTTCTTAACTGTAACGCCGGGCCAGTTTCCCACAAACTGATTTGAACCCGTTAATGCATTAAAAAGCGTGGTTTTGCCTGCGTTTGGATTTCCCGCAAGCGCTATCTTGATTTCCATATCAGCATTATTCCTTTCATAAATTGCATTAAAGTTAGATTTGTTTAACTTTATTAGTTATTGCTAACTATACTTCAAAAAAATTAACCGACTTCAATCATTTCGGCGTCGGCTTTTCTAAGTGAAAGCTCATATCCGCGGACGGTAATTTCAATGGGGTCTCCCAAGGGCGCAACCTTGCGGACATAAATTTCAGTACCCTTTGTGATACCCATATCCATAATTCTCCGCTTTATAGCACCTTCTCCGCAAAGCCTTTTCACTGTGACCGTCTGACCTATTACTGCATTCTTTAATGTAGACATAACTCCCGTTCCTCCTTAAACCATTATTTTCTGCGCCATTTCCTTTGAAACGGCAACTCTTGAATCCTTGACGTTCACGATAACATTTCCGCTTATTTCGCTGATTACCGTTACCGCAGAACCTGCTACAAATCCGAGATTTTCAAGAAATTTTCTTGTGTCGGGATTGCCTCCGACCTTTTTGATTATGTTTTCTTCACCTGTGTTTGCAAGTGTAAGCGGCATCATAGATACACTCCTTTTGAATGTTAGACATAGCTAACATTTTGACAACTAATATGGTTAGTTTTCGCTAACCATATATTATATTACTCCATATTTATAAGAATGTCAAGAGGTTTTTATGACCTTTTCCATTTTCGTTAAATATGTACAGATTAACAAGTTAGTTTTAGGTAACTTTGCGGTAATTTTGTACAAACATCTATTCATATGCAGTACTGCTCTAAAACGCTTTTAAGTGCGCTAACACTTGCGCTGTGAATCCTTGCCACAGGAATATCATTTTTTCGGGACTTTTGGTTAACACTGTTCACCATTTTGTGAGAACAGGTATTTGTGAAAACAACCATCAAGTCGGGATTTCCCAACTTGTTTTCAAAATCTGACGGCATTTGTGTGAACACCTTTGCCTTGCAGTTGTACGCCTTGCATATGTCCTTGTACCTTGTCGCCATGCAGTCGTTCCCGCCTATTACTACTACGCTCATTTTTTCATCTCCCTATATAATTTGCGTTATTATATGCTAACTAAAATCAGTATACCATATAAAGCTTGTGTTAGTCAAGTGTAACTTTTCTGCTTGTATAAAAATTGAAAATCATTTAAGTCAAATACAACAGCTTTGCAAAAACTGTATTTTTTTGCAAAGCTGTTGTTTCTATATGTTGTAAATTTTTTTCATAGATTTGTATAAAGAACTTTTTTCTCAGTAAGCTCGGAATGCGTGCCTTTTTCAATTATTTCTCCGTGTTCGATTACAAGAATACTATCGCTTTTTCTCCCGTACCGATAGCCACAAGAGCGGTAAAGAGTCCGCAAAATAAGCAAAGCTGCAAAAAATAAAGCATTACCGTTTTACCTCCAATATTTATTCTGATTTTTATTTTTTATAGAAATGAAAATCACAGCAGTCACCACCGTAACCTAATGTTTGAGTTCTGGAAAATCCGATTTTTTTCAGTCCTCCATATGTAACGTCGTCCACATCGCAAAATAAACCGCACAATTCTCCGCACCCGTTTTCCACGCAAGCCGTATGCCAAAGACATTTTGTTATAGTAATATCGTAAAAATCCTTTCCGCACCTCTGCGTGCTGATTTGCAAGTCGGTAGTCCGCATAATTCTCAAAAAAATTCTGCTGTAGAGGTAATAAAAACAGGGGAACATCTCTATTTGGGCGGTAGATGCGTGTTTCTTTGCCGCAACGATATCAAGCATATATTTTCTCATATGCATGACCGTCTCTTCCTTTGAGAGACACTCGTCAAGCAAGACCTTATATAAAGCTATTCTCGGTAATATTGTATTGATCAAGGTTTTTCTTTGATTTTTGGTTTTACCTTTAATATGAACAACCATATTTTTCAAAAATTCCGATTCCTTTTGAAAATAACGATCACCGACTTCTTCTCCGAATTCATTCTCCAAAAACTTTTTTATTTGTTGCTGTTGTTTGATTTTAACACTTTTCATCATGATTTCTCCTATCGGTATTTTCGGTTTTCTGATAAAGCATAACCGTGTGGTATATCTTATCACTCCCGATTTTTCAAAGCCTCGGCGGGAGAAATTTTTTTCACCTTGTTCATCAGTACCGCGTTTACCACGAAATACACCGCCATTACCGCGCAGAAAAGTTCTGCGTACAAATACCACGGAAAAACCAGATTCATTCCGCAGGCAACATTTGCGATAAGACTTGGGTATAACTTGTCCATAATAAATTTTGCAATTGGTATGGAAACCGCCGCGCCCACAGCGACAACAGCGGTGTTCCCGTTAAGGTAGAGTTTGCGTATCTCGCTTGTGCGAAAACCGAAAATCTTCACAAGAGATATTCCGAACGCCGCGCGGTCTATCATGACGTTCATCATCAGAAAAATCACCGTGCAGAAAATTATTACGGAAACAACGGTCATCATAATTATCATTGGCATCATCAATTCGGTGAAAACAGCCGAGGAACGTTCCACGTCAGCCCTTGACGTTACCGCGTAAATACGTCCATTATCTATGTCAAGAGCCTTATCCGAAAGCAGGACGTTGTAATAGTCCTCGTCTTGCCCGAACAGCTCCCGCATACTGTCAATGTCCATAAACGCCGCGAGTCCCGCCGCATAATCGGCAGTATCTGTTATGGTGAACGCATAGTCGGTATCGCTTGCGCTGTCCGTCAGTATCAGCTTGTCGCCCTTTTCAAGACCGTATTTCTGCGCCGCCGCAGAGCCTATCACCACCTTGTTTTTACCCTTTTCAGGTACGGCGTTATAGTACCTGTTATCGCAGTCCACACCGATAATATTTACGTCTAAGGTGTAGCCCTTGTCTGTTTTTGAAAGGGACTCCATATAGCACGCCTCCGCACCCTTAGGGACAGTCTTTTCTGGATATTTTAAGGTGTACATATATTCAAATTTTGTGTCGGACGCGCTGTCCTTTTGGAAATTTTGGCACATAACATAACAGTTTATTCCCAGTATTACAATAAGCATTGAAAAGAACATTCCCGCCATGACCGTGATACTCGTCCGTGTCTCGCGGATAAGCTGACGTATCTGAAAGCTTCTTATGAAGCCCGTATTTCCGAGAGAAATATCCGTACCTCTTTTTATGGGCTGCTCGTTTTTTATAAGTGAAAGAGCAGTCCGAGAAAGCCTGCTGTTAATAACAAGTGCGTTCACAATTGCCGATATCACGGGGGGCATAATTATGCCGTAAATTATCAGATAGACAGGGTACGCCGTTTCAAAAACAGGCAGAGAATAATAGCTGTAGCTGTCCCCCGTAATGCTGTTCATTCCAAAGCTGCTGAAGCCTATTACCGTACCGGCAATTCCCGCCGCAAAGCTTATCAGGGACGGCAGCAGAACATAGTGGAATATCAGGCTTTTCTTTTTTGCGCCAAGAGCGTAAAGCGCGCCTATAATGCTTGATTCCCGTTGAATTTGGTGTATAACAAAGACCGAGATCACATAAGAAAAAAGGGCTATCAGAATAATTC
>CAMWVF010000135.1 GCA_947177545.1 uncultured Clostridia bacterium
TATTTATATCGGCGGAACAAATTTTACCGCTAAGCACAGATTTATGGAAAGTCTTGGGGTCATCATAGAAACTTCCGGGTTTATACCACACTACAGTGGAATGAAAAATTTGAAAATTTTAAACTCCATGAGCGCAAATCCCGTCCGTGAGGAAGATATTGCAGGTCTTATGAACAGGCTTGGTCTTGACCCGAAAAAAAAACGTCCCGTAAGGACATATTCTCTCGGTATGCGGCAGAAGCTTAGCATAATTCAAGCTGTCATGAACAAGCCGGAACTGCTTGTTCTGGACGAGCCTATGAACAGCCTGGACGCACAGTCAGTCTCCGAGATAAGGAAGCTTTTTACGGAGCTTAACGGGGAGGGCACAACGATAGTCCTTGCGAGCCATATTGCGGAGGATATCGACTCCCTTTGCGGAAAGAAATTTTTAATTGACGGCTGCACCGTGAAAGAGGCTTGATATGAGATTTATAAAAACAGATTTGAAGCGTATCTTTACCGAGCCTGCGTTTCTGCTTAGTCTCTCCTTGGGTACGCTCCTGCTTTTCGGAGCAATGGCATACCTTCTTTTGTCGGGGACTGGGGAGAAGCTTTACACCATGGCACAGGCTCTTGCTTTTCCCTTTGTTACACCGCTGCTTGCTGCAATGCCGTACTCCGTAATGATAATGCAGGAGCGGGAAACGCTGTATATTACCCTTATGACCATAAAGCTCCGCAAAAGTGGATATGAGCTGAAGAGATTTTTTACGGCGGGGATCTCGGGTGCGGCGGCATTGTTTGTTCCGCAGCTTGCGTTGTTTTTGGTATGTACGATTATCGGCGGCGTTACCGCCATCGGAAAGGCTGCTGCCGAGTTGGTGCTGCCTATAACATTTGGCTTTGGGTACGCTGTATTTTCCTACGGTCTGACCTTTGTGAACAAACAGAGATACGTCCCCCTTGTTATGCCTCAGGTGCTGTATATGCTGTGTATTTATGCTTTTCCCTATATTGGCTTTGAACGCTTTTACCCGCCACTTGATATTGCTCCTTCCATAAACGGCGGGACAATTTCGGCGGTACGTTTTGTCGTTCCCGCTGCATTGACGGCGGCGGGATTTTTTCTGACCGTTCTCGGAGTAATAAAGACAAGGAGATTTGAGATAAATTGAAAAAGTTAAGAGGCGTTATGTTCAGCCTGTCAGAGCATATCCCTGCCGCAAGGTGGTGCCTTGCTTTGGCTGTAACTGCATTTACGGCGGTGGTGAGCGTACACAAATACATTGACCTTGCGGATATGGCGGCGTTTTCGTCCCTTGAAGCGTTGTTCCTGATAATGACCGATACGGTGAATATCGTGTTTATTTATCTTCCGCTGTACCTGTTTACGGTCTGCGGGATAATGTTCGACAGTGGCTTCGGCGGTATTGAGATACTACGCTGCGGCAGCCGTCCCCGATGGCTTGCGGGAAAGCTTATCACATATCTGATAAACACGCTGATTTTTTTTGCGGCGGTATTTTTAATAAATTACACCGTGTGTTCAAGGGCGTTTAATTTCAGCAGCCTTTGGAGCAGCGGCTTTATCGGAGTACGGGTCATGCTGGGGCATTCGGCGGAGGACTTTTTTGCTCCGCCGCTGCCTACGATAATCGGCGCGTCCTTTTCGGTACTGCTTTTGTACGTCCTTTGCGGCATGGTAAATATGCTTGTTTCGCTTGTAACGGACAGGGAGTCCGCCGCGTTGTTTTTCTCGTTGTTAGTAGGAATTTCTCTCGGTCTTGCAAATATGGCTGTGACTTCAAACAGCAGCGAAAGCCAATTGTTAAGATGCGTACTCCTTGCGGTTTCGGCAGTGTCCGTTTATGTGTTCTGTATAGCCGCTGCCAATAAAAAGGATTTCAGCGGAAAGAAGTCAGCATAAACCGTATCATTGGAGTGAGGCTTTTCCAGAGGAAGAACAGGAAAAATACAACTGTGTTTAAGAAAAATCTCAAACTGAGTGGAGGAGTTATTTATGAAAATAGAACACGCTGCCATACTATACCGTGATTTAGAGAAAGCGAAACGCTTTTTTGAGGACTATTTCGGTGGGACTGCGGGAAAGCTGTACAGAAATGAAAAAACGGGCTTTTCCTCATATTTTCTGACCTTTGAAGACGGCTGCCGTCTTGAAATAATGAATAAACCCGACGCAGAAGCAAGTACAATAAAAAACGTTTTGGGCTTTTCTCATATTGCTTTTTCCGTTGGCAGCAAAGAATCCGTTGATGTGTTTACGGAACGCTTGCGGAATGACGGATATTTTGTAATGAGCGAACCTAGGGTAACTGGGGACGGTTATTATGAAAGCGTGATAGCTGACTGTGAGGGGAATACTATAGAAATCACAGTTTGAAAGGAAATAATATGAATCTGTTTAAAATTTTTATTATAGCCGCAGTGGGAGTAATCAGTATGCTGACGGCGGCATATTTTACCGAAAGCTATATTGCCGAGGCAAACGCAAGGGAAAAAACTCTTGCGGAAGCGGTCATTCAAAATCAGCTTGAAGCTGAGATAAAAAAAGCCGAGGAAAAGGCTGTAAATCAGTTTGAAGAACATGGTGAGACCATTATTACCACGGTTATGGAAACAAAGCCGCCCGTGACTGAACCTCCCTTGACAACTACCACAGAAGAGACTACCGTTACCACAGAGGAAACCACGGTGACAGAGGTCACTGAGATAACCGAAACAACAGTCCCCGAAACCACCGTTAACGAGACGGAGACCTCTGTCGAGTACAAAATTATTACCGAATTCACAAGGGGAGGGCTGCTCCCCGAGGACAGGACAGGCATCCCAACAAAGTCAATGTTTACTCTTACTTCGGAGGAGCAAGAAATTGTTACCAATTTCCTTATCGAGCATTATTTCCTTGACGGCTACAAATACAGCGCGGAAGAAACCCGTCCGGAGCTGAAAGAGAAAAAGCGTCTTGCCGCAGAAATGGAGACAAGCGTTATCGAGACGTTAAACATTGTTATAGCGAACATCAATTCGGGAGATATCACCGCAATGTTTAGCGCGGATTACGGCGCAATGAGCGAGGAAGTCCAAGGGATACGTGATGACTTTGCCGAAAAATACAATGAAGTTCACGTGCAGGGCGAGCTTTTTGCCGCTCTGTACGAGGACAGTTTAAAGTATTTCGATCGAATAATACAAGCGTTTGAAAAGCTTGAAGAAACGTCAGAGCAGTACAAAAACGCTTCCAATCCGCTGTTTGCACTTAGCCTTGCGGCGAACAGTCTGGACAGTGTTATCATTCCCGAAATTATAGGTGTTCTGGAGCAGTCATTTGACCTGCTTGAAGCTTCCCAAGAGATTTTTTTAGAGGGTACGCAGGGTACAGTTCTTCTTACAAGAGACGAGGTGCGGGATATTGTTTTGAACCCGGGGATTGTTTTTGCGGCTATAAATTAAACATTTGGAGAAATTTACATGAAAAAGCAGTTAGTATCAATTTTGGCGCTGGGACTTCTTTTGTCGGGGTGCAGCACGGCTGAACCGCAGGAAGTCACAACGGTAACTTCTGCTGATGAGACAACGGTTTCGGCAAATGAAGATAACAAGGCTGAAATTTCCGAAACAGAGCTTGCCAGTACGGCAGAGGAAACCGAAGCTGTTACGGCGGGAGAAAATCAGGTAGTTATCGGCGGACGGGCGTACGACAAAGATACCGAGGAATTGGATTTGTCCGTACAGTTATTGACCGCAGAGGACGCGGAGGCTTTGAGCCAAATGACAAATTTGAGATCGTTGGAGTTTAACCTTATTTTAGATGAAGATATTGAAAAAATAAGTATGATTTTAAGCAAAACAGAGGATTTTTCCGATATAACCTTGGTACTTAGCGAGGCGTACGTAAGCGACCTGTCATTTTTGGAAAAGCTGCCAAATCTTAAATCGTTGAATATAGTTTTCAGCAGTGTTAATGATTACAGCACGCTTGAAAATATACCGACTCTTGAAAGGCTTGCTGTACGCAGTTCCGGAATAAGTGATTACAGTCAATTCAGCGGCTTGACGAATATTACCGAGCTTGATCTCGGCGAAGGGTCTGCCGACGATTTTAGTCCTTTAAGCGGACTTACCGCTCTTAAAACGCTGTATCTTGACCATTCAGACTTTGGCGACCTTAGCCCGCTAAGCAGTCTGACGGGTCTTGAAGAACTGGATATAAGCTACACAAATGTCGAGGATATAAGTTCGCTTAGTGGTATGACATGGCTTAAGACTGTTTATTTGGACACAACTGCTGTTAATGATATAAGCCCTCTTGGCGATTTGACAGAGCTTGAAAAACTTAGTATCGACTATGACAACGCCGATTATATAAACACGCTTAACAAGCTGACAGGTCTTAAAAAGCTTTTCATAACTTTTACGGGTACAAGCGACGTGCTTTCGCTAAGCAGCTTGACGGGGCTTGAATATCTTGATATTTACTATGGTCCCGACGTAAGCGAGGAGGATATTGAAGCGCTAAGGCAGGCGTTGCCAAACTGCCAAATAAATACCGAGTATTTTGAATGGCTTAAAGTAAGAGGAGAGGACGAATAAAATGAACGAAAAAGTACAGCTTTTGGTCGAAAACATTGAAAAAGTGATAATAGGCAAGCGTACGCCGATAATTCAGGCGGTGGCGGCTCTGCTTACAGAGGGGCACGTGCTGGTAGAGGACGTCCCCGGTGTGGGAAAGACCCAGCTTGCCGCCGCTCTGGCAAAGTCGGTGAACGGCGTTTTCAGCCGCGTGCAGATGACCCCAGACAT
>CAMWVF010000136.1 GCA_947177545.1 uncultured Clostridia bacterium
ATATGGGACGGCTCAAAAAAGGAAAAAAGCATACTGAAAAAAATCGGCAGGAAACGTTTCTACACCCTGTTTGTGGAAGGCTGCCACGAGAATTTCGACCTGCTGAACGAGTATCCAGAGGAGGATTTCTGCGGTGGCAGAGTCAACGTCATTTCGGGCAGGCTCATGCATATGAAGCGGGGCAGTATGTTTGATTTGCAGGGACTAAAGTTCTTCGCGTTTGGCGGTGGTCAGACCAAGGAGATAGATATACGTCAGGACTCCCAGACGTGGTGGGAGGCGGAACTTCCCACACCCGAGGAGGTCAAGAAAGGCGTTGAAGTCCTGAATAAGAACGGTAATGCCGCGGATTACATAATAACTCATGAGCCGCCTGCGTCCATGAAGGAGTTCCTTGATTTCGAGGTGCGGCAGATAAGTCATATGCACACGTTCTTTGACGCGGTGAAAAACGACTGCAAGTTCAAGATGTGGTACTTCGGCAAGGTACACAAGAACAAGCTTATCCCGCCGAGATATCAATGTCTTTTCGATGAGGTGGTATGCATTGAGGGGCTTGAGAGGAAGTCCCAAAAACGGCGCTAAACGCGCGGATTTATTGGCAAACATTGCTTGAAAGAGTAAAATGCTGCGCTGTAATTAAAATGTAAGAGGAGTTTGGCACATGAAAAACGCTGTAAGCCGAATAGGCTCTTTGGCGATAAATCTTTTCCTTTTTTTTACATCGCTGTGCTTTATGGTCATACCTATCGGTTTGACAGATTATTGGGAGCGTTATCCCATATATATCTCCGAATTTATCATGTGTATGTCTTTTATTGTTATTGCTTTAGCCATACCGTTTGGGGCAAATTTTTTGCTGTACAGGTTTTGGTATAAAAAATCGGGAATGTCAAAGTTATGGGTAGCAATTCCGCTTTTGACGGTTTATCTTATTTTGGGACTTTTGTTGGTAGTTTTCATTTTCTCAATTCCCGAATGGGGAAGATTTACATGGCAGATACAGTAATTTTGTGATAAAGAGGTTTCCAACCTCTTAAATCTATAATCTAACATCTAAAAGGAGTGTTTTTTATGCCGCATATTTCGGTAAAAATGTTAAAGGGTCGTACGGAGGAACAGAAAAAAGCTGCCGCAGATAAGCTTACAGCCGCACTTTGCGAGGCTATCGGCTGCGGGGACAGTCACGTTACCGTTGGTATTGAGGACTACACTGCACAGGAATGGCAGGAGGTTTTTGCGGAAGAAATCGAGGGCAAAGCCGATACTCTTTACAAAAAGCCGAATTACGACCCTAAAAGTTTACTTTAAGGAGTTTTCGTTATGGAGTATCTGAAAAAAGGCGGGGATATTCTGCTGAAAACACCCGACCTTGACTTGGACGAAACTCTGGACTGCGGTCAGGCGTTCCGCTGGGAACGCCTTGGCGGCGGTGCTGACTGCGCTTATCACGGCTTTATGCTGAACACTCCTCTCACTGTATCGGCAGAAAAGGATTATTTCCGTTTTCAAGACACAAGCGAGGAAGATTTTGTTAATATATGGATACCGTATTTTGATTTGGAGACGGACTACGGAGAGATAAAAAAGCTGCTTTCCGAGGACGGTACTCTTGCCAAAGCCTGCGCTTATGCGGGGGGAATACGTCTGCTTCGTCAAGACAGCTGGGAATCCCTTTGCTCCTTTATAATTTCGCAGAACAACAATATTCCCCGAATAAAGGGTATAATCGGGCGGCTGTGCGAGATGTACGGCGGCTTTCCCGACTATACAAAAATGAAAGGTATCGTACCTGATGACCTTGCGCCATTACGTGCAGGATTTAGAGCAAAATATATTACAGATTGTATAGAAAAACTCAACAGCGGAGAGATTGTCATTGACGAGGTGAAAAAGCTCCCGGTGGAGGAAGCAAGAAAAGTCCTTATGGCAATAAAGGGTGTGGGTCCAAAGGTTGCGGACTGCGCGCTTTTGTACGGTATGTACAGGATAGAGTGCGTCCCCATGGACGTGTGGATGAAGCGTGTTATGGAGCAGTTTTATCCCGATGGCTTTCCCGAATTTGTTCTGCCCTATGCGGGTATCGCGCAGCAGTATCTTTTTCATTATATGCGGACTGGAATAGGTGAATAGCTGTATATATTGGGGAAGGACTTACATATGGATTATTCTGATAAAATTACAGCCTATAACAAACTTGTTCTTGACGTGAAAAATTGTTCTAAGTTATACGATTGCAATAAATTTGGAAGAATCAAACTTAAAAAATGTGATATATGCAATGAAATAAATCTTTGGACATACTGGCAGGGCGGTGTTGACAATCTTAACGCAAAAATTTTGCTTGTGGGTCAGGATTGGGGCTGTGTAAGCAAAAGCAGCGAACAAATACTTAATTACATCATTAGCAGGGAGGATTTTTCCGGTAAAAGTTATATGGATAATAATACCAGCAAAACGGACAAGAACCTTTGTGATTTGTTTTTAGAAATCGGCTATGATGTACGCAATGATAATTTGCAAGATTTGTTTTTCACAAATTTTGTGCTTTGCTACCGTGAGAAAGGACTTTCAGGCTGCTTTAAGCAAAGGTGGGCTAATAACTGTTCCTCATATTTTATACGGCTTGTAAAAATAATACAGCCAAAAGTTATAATATGCCTTGGGCGAAGCGTTTATTACAGCGTTATGCGGACGTTTGAGCAAAAGGCTGTTTCAGACAGATACAATAATATTATTGAAAAAGGTGAGCAGACTGTTTGTGTTGACGATTTCAGCGTTCATATTTTTCCAATGGCACATTGCGGCGTTATGGGAACAAATAACAGAAATAAGGATGCAAACTGCAATGGACTTGATTTGCAAAATAAAGACTGGAAGGCAATAAAAAAATATTTATAATAGGTAATCTAAAAGGAGAAAACGACCATGCGTGAAAGTATTTTAACAATACCAATAAGCGAGATCCTCGACCCCAAAGATGGCTGTCCCATTTGCCGAATGAGGGATATGCTGGAACAGCGCACCGTTGAGTACATCATGGGCGCGGCGATGATGGAACCCGATGTACGTATTGAGACAAACCGTGCGGGCTTCTGCCACACGCATTTTCAGCAGATGCTGAAGCAGAAGAACCGCCTCTCCCTCGCGCTTATGCTGCAAACTCACCTTGAGGAAGTTGACAGGCAGCTTTTCTCCCGAAAGAAGCTTTTTGAATCGAAAAACGCTAAAAAAGCAAAGCTTTCCGAGATAAACGAGACTTGCTTTGTCTGCGAAAAGGTGGACTGGGGCATGGAGCGTCTTATGCGGACTTTCTTTGAAATGTACTCACAGCAGGACTTTCGCACCCTGCTTTCCGAGCAGGAGTATGTTTGCCTGCCCCATTACGATCTGTTATTGTCCCTTGCGCCGTCGTACCGTCAGAAAGCCGAGCTGGAAAGCTTTAACAAGCTTGTGGGGGAACTTACGGAAAAATACATCGCCGAGCTTTACAAGGACGTTTCGCACTACTGTTCTATGTATGATTACCGCAACACGGGCAAGGATGCGGACTGGGGCAACTCAAAGGACAGTATTGAACGCGCAATAAAGTTTCTTGTGTCAAGAAATTGATTTACTTAAAGTATATCGCGAGATTTATATTGCTATAAGTATGCAAAATGCTGCCGAAACGGGGGATTGCATATGTCCGATAATTTAGATTTGACCTTTTACAAAGACAAGCGGGTCTTTGTAACGGGACACACAGGCTTTAAGGGGAGCTGGCTTTGCAGATTGCTTCTGAACGCAGGTGCGGAGGTCACGGGGTACGCTTTGGCGGCGGAAAAGCCCTCGCTTTTTGATATTGCGGACGTTTCCTCTCATATCACCTCGGTAACGGGGGACATACGGGATTTGGAAAGTCTCCGTGCGGCATTTTCGGCGGCTAAGCCCGAGATAGTTTTACACCTTGCGGCACAGCCGATTGTCAGGGAGGGTTACAAAAATCCCGCCTATACCTATGAGACCAATGTTATGGGTACTGTGAATATTCTTGAATGTGTCAGGGAAAGCGGTTCTGTAAGGTCGTTTTTGAATGTTACCACCGATAAGGTCTACCTGAACAGCGGAATGGAGAGCGGTTACAAGGAAAACGAGGAGCTTAACGGCTATGACCCTTATTCAAACTCAAAATCCTGCTCGGAGCTGGTGACAAATACTTACAAAAACTGCTTTATGGACGCTCTCGGGGTAAGTGTGTCGACGGCTCGGGGCGGCAATGTTATCGGCGGCGGCGATTTTGGGGCGGACAGAATAGTCCCCGACTGCATAAGAGCGGTAAGAGACGGCAGGAAAATACCATTGAGAAATCCCCGCTCGGTGCGTCCCTACCAGCACGTTCTGGACGCTTTGGCGGCGTACCTTATGATAGCGGCGGGGCAGTACGGTGATCTTGCAATTGCCGGAAGCTATAATGTTGGTCCCGATGAATGTGACTGCATAACCACGGGAATGCTTGCGGAATTGTTCTGCAAATACTGGGGCGGGGACGCAGCATGGGAAAGCTGTGTGGAGGAAAATGCTCCCCAAGAGGCAGATTTTCTTAGACTGGACTGCTCCAAGCTAAAAAAAGCTTTCGGCTGGAAGCCTGTATGGAATATCGAAAGGAGCATGGAGGAGACCTGCCGCTTTACAAAGGTCATGCTGAACGGCGGTGACGTCCCACAGGAAATGGACAGAGAGATATGCGAATTTTTTAAGATATGTTAAAATAATTAAAATAAAAAATTGGAAACATAAAATTTTAGTACAAAATGTAAAAA